>NZ_VMMF01000002.1:0-103472 GCF_013277075.1 Streptococcus sp. 959 | reverse complement strand
TTAGCTTTAAGAGCGTCATCGATTGCTTTCTTAGCTTCTGGTTTCTTAGTTGCTTCTGGATTTACAGCTTTAACATCTGCTACACCTTTATCTTTAGCACCATCTACTGCTGTTTGCGCTTCTGCTGCTTTTTCTGGTGTTTCTGCGTTGCTTGGTTGAGCATCGATTGCATCTGTTGCTTCCTTAGCTTTCGCTTGAGCTTCTTCTTTGGCTTTAGCTTTCTCTTCATCTGTGAGATCGTTACGGCCAGCGATTTCTGCTTCTTTCTTAGCTAATTCATCCGCTACTGCTTTCTTAGCTGCTTCTTTAGCTACTGGGTTAACTTTGGCGATTTCACCAGTACCTGCTTCTTTAGCTTTATCTACTTCTGCATTGCTTGGTGCTGCATCAATTGCTTCTTTAGCTTTATCTGCTGCTTCTTTAGCTGCTTCTTTAGCTGCTTTCTTCTCGTCATCTGTCAAGTCTGTACGAGCGTCAATTGCTGCTTCCTTAGCTTTAAGAGCGTCATCGATTGCTTTCTTAGCTTCTGGTTTAGCTTTGGCTTCTGGATTGATTGCTTCAACTGCTCCAGTACCAGCTTCCTTAGCTTTATCTACTTCTGCATCTGTTGGTGCTGCATCAATTGCTTCTTTAGCTTTATCTGCTGCTTCTTTAGCTGCATCTTTAGCTGCTTTCTTCTCGTCATCNNTCCTTAGCTTTAAGAGCGTCGTCGATGGCTTTCTTAGCTGCTGGTTTCTTAGCCGCTGCTGGATCTACAGCTTTAACATCTGCTACACCTTTATCTTTTGCACCATTTACTGCTGTTTGTGCTTTTTCTGCTGCTTCTGGTGTTGCTGCGTTACTTGGTTGAGCATCGATTGCATCTGTTGCTTCCTTAGCTTTATCTTGCGCATCTTTCTTAGCTGCTGCTTTTTCTTCATCAGTTAAGTCAGTACGTCCGTCGATGGCTTTTTCTTTCTCAGCTAATTCATCTGCGATTGCTTTCTTAGCTGCTTCTTTAGCTACTGGGTTTACAGCTTTAACGTCTGCTACACCTTTATCTTTTGCATCATTTACTGCTGTTTGAGCTTCTGCTGCTGCTTCTGGTGTTGCTGCGTTATCTGGCTGTGCATTAATAGCGTCTGTTGCTGCTTTTGCTTTCGCTTTTGCATCTTCCTTAGCTGCTGCTTTTTCTGCGTCAGTTAAGTCAGTACGCGCATCGATGGCTTTTTCTTTCTCAGCTAATTCATCTGCAACTGCTTTCTTAGCTGCTTCTTTAGCTACTGGGTTTACTTTCGCTATTTCTCCAGTTCCTGCTTCTTTAGCTGTATCTACCGCTGCGTCTGTTGTTGCTGCATCGATGGCATCTGTTGCTTTCTTAGCTTCTGCTGCTGCTTTATCTTTAGCTGCTTTCTTCTCGTCATCTGTCAAGTCTGTACGAGCGTCAATTGCATCTACTTTAGCTTTAAGAGCATCTTCAACTGCTTTCTTAGCTGCTGGTTTCTTAGCCGCTTCTGGATTTACAGCTTTAACATCTGCTACACCTTTATCTTTTGCACCATCTACTGCTGTTTGTGCTTTTTCTGCTTCTTCTGGTGTTGCTGCGTTGCTTGGTTGAGCATCGATTGCATCTGTCGCTGCTTTTGCTTTCGCTTTTGCGTCGTCCTTAGCTGCTGCTTTTTCTTCATCAGTTAAGTCTGTACGTCCATCGATTGCTTCTTCTTTCTTAGCTAATTCATCTGCGATTGCTTTCTTAGCTGCTGCTTTCGCTACTGGGTTTACAGCTTTAACATCTGCTACACCTTTATCTTTAGCATCATTTACTGCTGTTTGAGCTGCTGCTGCTGCTTCTGGTGTTGCTGCGTTATCTGGCTGTGCATTAATAGCGTCTGTTGCTGCTTTTGCTTTCGCTTTTGCGTCGTCCTTAGCTGCTGCTTTTTCTGCATCTGTTAAGTCAGTACGTCCGTCGATGGCTTTTTCTTTCTCAGCTAATTCATCTGCGATTGCTTTCTTAGCTGCTTCTTTAGCTACTGGGTTTACAGATTTAACGTCTGCTACACCTTTATCTTTTGCATCATTTACTGCTGTTTGTGCTGTTGCTGCTGCTTCTGGTGTTTCTGCGTTATCTGGCTGTGCATTAATAGCGTCTGTTGCTGCTTTGGCTTTCGCTTTTGCATCTTCCTTAGCTGCTGCTTTTTCTGCGTCAGTTAAGTCAGTACGTGCATCGATTGCTTTTTCTTTCTCAGCTAATTCATCCGCAACTGCTTTCTTAGCTGCTTCTTTAGCTACTGGATTTACTTTCGCAATTTCACCAGTACCAGCAGTTTTAGCTGCATCTACTGCATCGTTTGTTGTTGCAGAGTCGATAGCCTTAGTTGCTTCTGCTGCTGCCGTATTATTTTTCGCAATTGCTGCGTCTTTTTCTGCTTGTGTTAGATTTGGATTTGCTTTAATAGCGTCTTCTTTCGCTTTACGAGCTGCTTCAACATCTGCTTTTGCTGCATCTTTCTTAGCTACTACTGGATTATCTCCTGCGATTGCAGTTGTTCCTGCGTCTTTAGCCGTATCAAGAGCTGTTTTTGTAGCAGCATCATTAATTGCTGTCAAAGCTGCTGTTTTGTCAGCATTTACTTTATCGATTGCTGCTTGTTTCTCATCATCAGTAGCATTTGGAGTTTTATTGATGGCAGCAATTTGGGCTTCTGCTGCTTTTTCTACTGCCTCAATAGCTGGTTGTTTATCAAGAGTTACAAAGTCTGACAATGGTTTTTTATCTGTAGATCCATCTGTATATGTTACTACAAGATTTCCAGCGTTATCTTTTTCTACTGATTTAATCTTAGTCTTAGCATCTGCAGCATCTACAGTTTTACCTTTTTTGTCTGCAAAGTTGGCATCATCATTAGTTTGAGCATACTCAATTTGCAGTTTTTCTTTGATTTTATCTAAGTCATCTGCTGTTACATTAGCTGGGTCTGCTACAGCTACTTTTTCTGTTGGAGCTGCAATGTCATATTTAGATGTTTGATTTTTAACTACGAATCGAGCATACCCTGGTTTTTCTTTCGCGTTTTTATCTACATCTAGCGCTCTATAATCAGTGTTTGAAAGTTTACCATCGTTGTCTTTAGAAACGATAAAACTTGTCCACGCTTTTCCAGCTGTAAGGTTTGTAGTGCCAGTCATCTTGATAGTAGCTGTTCTTTTATCTTCAGATACTGAACCTTCTCCTGTAACCACACCATCTTCAACTTTACCTGTTGTCAATTTGAATCCATTCGCGTTATTCCATGTAACATCTCCAGGTCCACGTAGGTAAAGATCTTTAACTTCATTTTCATCTGAACCTTTGAATGTTAAATCAGTGTTTTCACCTGAATAAACATAGATTTCTTTGTTGGTTTGATTTGAGTATGGAAGTTCTACTGTTGGAGCTACGTTTACAAAATCTGCTAATGCTTTTGTATCTTTAGAACCATCTTTATAGGTTACTACAACATTATTTCCTTCTCTAGTAATGCTTTCAATACGATCAGTTTGGTTTTCAACGTCTTTTCCTTGTTTATCAAGAAGATTTTTATCTGGGTTTGTAGCAGAGTATTGAATCTTAATACTGTCTTTAATCTGGTTAAACTCGTCTTCTGTGATATTATTAGCATTTGCTACAGTAACTTTTGTCTCTGGATCTTTAATATCATATTTTGCTGTTTGAGCTTTTAATTTGATAGTGAATGATCCTGGATCACTTGCATATGTCTGCTCTGTTGCAGTATTTTTGATATAGGCACCATCAGTATCTGTAGCCGTTGCATAGCGAGTTACAATTTTCAGCTCTCCTTCTGCTGTTTTAGGGAATGAACTTGCAGGAATTCCAGAATTGTCTTTTGAAATGTTACCTTTAATTTTTACAATAGCAGGGGTCTCAGCTGTTGCTACTGTTTCAGTTGAAATTTTTTCAACTGTTGTATTAAACTCATTATTTAAAATATTTGGATTTGATGCATCTTTAGGTGGTTGTTCTACATTTCCACCGCGGGTTATTGTTGCTGATGCTACTTTTCCATTATCATCCTTAAATTTAATCGGAATATCGAAGTCTTCATTAGCATATACATAAACGTCTTTTTTACCATCTACAGAGAAAGGAATTTCTACCGTTGGAGCTGCGTTTGTACGTGCAACACTTGCAACTGGGGTAGTATCTACTGAATCGTCTTTATAGGTAACAGTAACTGTTCCGTCGGCAACCGCGATTTCTTTCACTACTGAAGATCTATCTGCTAAGACTTCCCCTTTGTGAGACGCTAGTCGAGCATCTTGTGTCGTTGCCTTATCAGAATATTGAATCTTAATTTTCTCTTTGATTTTAGTAATATCAGGCGCAGTCAAGTTGTTAATATCAGCAACACCAACTTTATTCTCCTCTGTTACTGGTTGAATATCATATTTGTATGTTTGAGATTTAACAACTAAGTTAAACGCACCAGGAGCATTTAAGTTGCTACCTCCAGATAGTTTATTACCATTAGAATCTTCAAGTTCTAAATATCTTGCTCCTAATACTGCTCGTTGGTTTTCAGCTTTCGTATAATCTTTAATCCCTTTAAAGGTATCGTTTGGTTTACCAGTAATTTTAATTTTTACTGGACCTGGAGTATCGCTTAGTGTTTGATGATAACTCCATCCATAACCGTCTATTTCAACTTCTTCTTCGGGAGGCATAGTTCCTCTTCTGTATTTTGTATAAGCTATCGCTTGATCACTTTTCGATTTTAGTACGAACTGACCACTTCCAGCTTTAACTGTTGCTCTTTTGATATTTCCAGCTGTTGAGTTAACTGTAATATTGACATCTGCATTTTCTTCATTGTAAAGGTAAATTTCTTTTCCATTAGAATATTCCATAGAATAAGTAAAGGTACCTTGAGTTTCAGTTGTCTCAGCACGGAAAGCATTGTTTTTGTCTAATGCTTGTCCATTACGTTCGTCTTTTGAACCTGAGTTTTCGATAGAGTTAGATTCTGATTTTTTCTCAGTGTTTTCTGCTTTTTTACCTACAGTTGGTTGTCCGTTAGTAGTATCTACTGCTGGAGTTTCTTTTTTCTCTACAGATTTAGCTTTTAATTTAGTGTTTGCTGTAGTGACAAGTTTGCTGTAAGCTTTTTTTAGTTCAGCTTGAGTAGTTGCATTCGCTAATGTAGCTTTTGCAGCTTCTAAGTCAGCTTTTAATACTGCAACACTTTCTTCTGTTTTGTTATCGTAAGAACCGTTAGAAAGTTTTGTCTCAATTTCTGAAATTAAATTTGTCAACTCTGACTTGTCCAAAGTTGGAGTTGTTGCTTCTGCTGGTTTAGCAGTAGCCTCTTCCGAAATTGTTTTGTCTTCAGTGGCTTTTGCTGGAGCTTCTACAGATGGTGTATCTTGTTTGCTTAGCTCATTAGCTGATACAGCTCCATTACCTAAGAACATGAAAAGAGCAGCGACCGCTACACTAGCCGCTCCAAAGCTATATTTACGAATCGAGTAACGCGTGACCTTTTCACGGTGCAAACGTTCAACACGACTCATGGGATTTTTGTGTTCCATTTTATTCTCCTTTTGGAATTAGTTGATTTAGCTTCTACATAACAAAATTTATTACTTAAAACGAATAAGCAATATTCTCTTATGCATGCAGAAACCTACACTCATATTCTATCCTATTTTCAATATATATGCAAACTTTTAGACTTCAAATTTTCGCAAAAAAAAAAAAGTGTTTTGGGAAAGTAAGGAATTTTCAGATAATTTGAATTTGCATTTTTTTACGCCTAAATATATATTTAATCGCTATATTATTCTATTATATTTTTGTTCGATTTATACGTAATTACAGAAGATATTACATATATATAATTAGAATCAGAGTAAGTTTAAAAACAAGCATTGACTATTAGCCCAAAATAAAACATGCTATCTAATTTGATAACATGTCCCCATTCTCATTTATAGTAAAGCCTCAAACTCAGCGACAGTCATGCCCAATTGCTCACTCGCAAATTCGGAAGTTAAAACATGTTGGCGTACTAAATCTAGAAAGGTAAAGATTTTCCCACGCTCTAGACCTTGTTCAATACCTTCGGCCCTCGCAGTTTCCAAGGCATAGTCCTGTGCTAACAAGGCTTGTTCTTCGCGCATACGTAGTTGACTAAACATTTTCCTTTCCTCCTCGGACCAGCTCTTATAGTCTAGCAGTTGGTCTGCCTGACTGATGGCTCGCTCAGGTTCTTGGGTAAAGGGTTTATTACCGAAAAACTCCAACCACGGTTTGCGAACCTCGTCTTTGCTGGTTTCTCTGTATTTTTTTAATTCCAAGAACGCCATCTTGACTAGATGGTTTTCTTAATCATTAGTGCTGGTCTTACAACAACGCCTCAAACTCAGCAACGGTCATGCCCAATTGTTGACTTGCAAATTCGGAAGTTAAAACATGTTGGCGTACTAAATCTAGAAAGGTAAAGATTTGTCCTTCAACTTTTCCACGCTCTAATCCTTTTTCAATACCTTGTTCAATACCTTCGGCCCTAGCTGTTTCCAAGGCGTAGTCCTGTGCTAACAAGGCTTGTTCTTCGCGCATACGTAGTTGACTAAACATCTTCCTGTCCTCCTCGGACCAGCTCTTATAGTCTAGCAGTTGGTCTGCCTGACTGATGGCTCGCTCGGGTTCTTGGGTAAAGGGTTTATTACCGAAAAACTCCAACCATGGCTTGCGAACCTTGTCTTTGCTGGTTTCTCTGTATTTTTTTAGTTCCAAGAATGCCATTTTGACTAGATGGTTTTCTTGACAGTTATTTGTAATAGTTAAGGCCTCACCTGTCGTATCCTCGCGCATACTAAAGCTATGGAAAGCCAAGTCATCCGAGAAGTAGTTGCTGTCCACGATTGCGATAGCGTAAACAGGTGCGATGTGTTTGTAACTCTGATGAGTATCACCTTCTCGTTGACGAATTTTTTCTAGGTTTTGATTGACCTGACTGCACAAGTAAGCCCACAGGCGATTGATGAAAAAATTCTGATGATGTACCTGAATTTCAATAATAACCTGTGTCCCATTGTCCAACTCCGCTAAGACATCTATACTAGTATAGAAATCCTGGGCCGAGTAAGGCATTGAAGGTAAGACATGAATATTGCTTCCCTCCAAAATGGTCACATTTTTGGCTGGTAAGTCCAGCATATCGCGGATAAATTGACAAGTGATTTCTGGATTGCTAAAGATTTTCTTAGCAACCAAATCATTGGTTGGGCTGATGCCCGGATGACGTACAGTCAAATTGCTTCTCCTTTCATTATAGCACATTTTTAAATCTAGGTTTACTAGATTATCTGGCTCTATCTATTTATTCGGAAAAGGAAATGAATTGTTAAGATATTTTATTTTAACTGAAATATGAACCTTAGCAAGCAGTTGTCTATCCAAAGTCAGATTTAGATAGAGATTCAAAGTTCTACCAGTAGCCAAACTCAGAGTTAGTATGATCAGATTTTTTTAGTTGCCCCAGCTTGAAACTGACGGACTAATACTCAATGAAAATCAAAGAGACAACTAGGAAGCTAGCCACAGGCTGTACTTGAGTAGAGTAAGGCGACTCTGACGTGGTTTGAAGAGATTTTCGAAGAAGTATAAGCTCATCCTGATGAATAACACCATATCCACCTATAGCCAGTTAAACTCAAATCTTCGTTTCTAAAGAAGTACTAGTAGATTGAACTATACCATCTTATTAACAACTTTATCCACAGCTGTGGATAAAGTTGTTAATAACTAAAAATCCTTTCCTACATTCACAAAAGTTTTTATTACAATATGAAATATCCAAACTTTTCTGACTAACTACTGTTCTCTACCAAGGTCCCTCTCCTCCTAGTTAATAAGTAACATTCAAATTCTCTCCGCGTCAACAAGTGATACTCAATCAAAATCAAAGAGCAAACTAGGAAGCTAGCTACAGGATATACTTGAGTAGAGTAAGGCGACGCTGATGTGGTTTGAAGAGATTTTCGAAAAGTGTGAAACAGTATTGTTTACAAAGATTAGCGTACTTCACCCTTGATATTTACTACATAGACTATCATTTCAAAAAGAAAAATCCCTAAACTCCAAATAGCAATAATTAATCATATCTATCCACAACTTGTCCACAATCTGTGGATAACTTCTGTGAATTATCCAATTTATAAGAACTCTTTTACTCTCAGTTGGCTACTATTTCTAAGGTTAATGAGATTTTCCCACTCTTATAAATCTGTGGAAAAGTCTGAAAATAACTCCATTGTCAAGAAACAATACAAAGCTTACAAAAGAACCAAAAAACACCTCTCTGAATGTTCATTCCAGAGAGATGTTCCTTTTGTCTTATACTCAATGAAAATCAAAGAGCAAACTAAGAAGCTAGCCGCAGACTGCTCAAAACACTGTTTTGAGGTTGTAGATAAGACTGACGAAGTCAGTCACATATATACGGCAAGGCGAAGCTGACGCGGTTTGAAGAGATTTTCGAAGAGTATTAGTCTATTATTTCTTCTCAGCACGGAGGGCTGACAAGATTTGTGTACGGATATCATCTACACCATTTGGCGTATTTGGTAAAAAGATAGTTTGATTGCCTTTAGAAGCAAAGGTATTCAAGGTATCCAAATACTGGTTGGTCAAGAGGATAGACATGATTTGTTCTTCTGTCATGCCAACATTAGCTTCCTTGAGTTCGGTGATAGACTCTGCCAATCCATCCACAATCGCCTTACGTTGTTGGGCAATCCCCACACCATGGAGACGATCTTTTTCTGCTTCGGCTTCAGCTGCAGTGACAATTTTAATCTTGTCAGCTTCTGCCAATTCTTGCGCTGCGACCCGCTTACGTTGCGCCGCATTGATTTCATTCATGGATTGCTTAACTTCTGCATCTGGTTCGACCTTGGTAATCAAGGTTTTCACGATAATGTAACCATAAGTTGTCATTTCTTCTGCTACTTGGTGTTGAACTTCAAGGGCAATCTCATCTTTTTTCTCAAACAATTCATCCAAGGTTAATTTGGGAACAGAAGAGCGAAGGGCGTCTTCGATATAAGATTTAATCTGAGATTCTGGACGCATGAGTTTATAGTAGGCGTCTGTCACGCTCTGCTCGTTGACACGGTACTGAGTCGCTACATTCATCATAACGAACACATTGTCTTTGGTCTTAGTCTCAACCACAATATCACTTTGCAACAAGCGCAACTGAATCCGCGCTGCAATCGAGTCAATCCCAAAAGGCAAGCGAATGTGAATACCGCTATTGGCAACCTTTTGGTATTTCCCAAAGCGTTCAATAATCGCCACCGACTGCTGACGAACCACATAAACTGTACTCAGTGTGACTATCACCAATAGGAGCACACAAACCACCACAAAAATCATCAAAAATGTTGCCATTATCGTGACCTCCATTATTATTTTTTCCTGTATTATAGCACATTTAAAGAAGGTTGTGCAGTTTTTACTGCAATTTTTCCTGAAATGTCAATAATTAGAGGTGAAACTACATTTCAAGTTAGTAATCGCTTTTTTCATTACGTTCACTTCTATAGAATCTACATCAATAGTCAGGGAATAACTTGCCTTAACTTTTCCTTCGTGCTATACTAGTGATTGAAATTAATAATGGGAGATATTTCATGAAAACAGCAAAAACTACTGTTACAATCCTTTCTGCACTTGCTTCTGTCGTCTTATTGGCTAGTTGTGCAACAAAGTCCACAGAAACACAGACAAGCAATAATAGCTCATCTGATAATCAAATTACAATGACATATGACCAACTACGGTCAAGAGAAAACACTATGTCAACCCTTTGGTACCAAAAATCAGCTGAAACTAAAGCTTTATACATACAGGGTTATAACGTTGCAACAAATCACCTAAAGGAATTGCTCAAAACAGAATCAGACAAACCTTACTCTATCGTTTTAGACTTGGATGAAACTGTCCTAGATAATAGCCCTTATCAAGTACAAAATGTCAAAGATGGTACAGCATTCACACCTGAAAATTGGGATGTTTGGGTTCAAAAAGCTGCAGCGAAAGCCGTCCCAGGTGCTAAAGATTTTCTTCAGTTTGCCGATCAAAACGGTGTCCAAATCTACTATATTTCTGATCGCTCGGCTAATCAAGTAGATGCTACCATTAAAAATCTAGAAAGTGAAGGAATTCCCGTTCAAGGACGTGATCATCTCATGTTCTTAGAAAGTGGTGTAAAATCCAAAGAGGGGCGTCGCCAAAAAGTTCAAGAAAAAACAAATCTTATCTTATTATTTGGTGATAACCTCGTAGACTTTGCAGATTTTTCTAAGACTTCGGAATCTGACCGTGATAAACAACTTGAAGAATTACAAAAAGAATTCGGTGAAAAATTCATCATCTTCCCAAATCCAATGTACGGGTCATGGGAATCAGCTGTATACGGTGGTAACAAACTAGATGCTAAAGGTCAAGTAGAAGAGCGCCAAAAAGCCTTGCAAGGTTTTGATAAATAAAACAAATAAGTTGATTCTACATAAAATTAGGTTAACTTACAATCTTCAAAAAGTGGATAGGAAGGAATTCTGATAATCAGAAAACTTTCCTATCTACTTTTATGATTGATATAACATCTGATACTATACGTTTTTTGATTTTAAAGACTTTGTCGCCTAGACCCTGTATTTCAAGCATTAAGTGAGGTTGATGAGCTAAATTTATTGTGGTATACTATTTTTGTCATCGGTTACCGATTACGTTCCTTACGGTTCGTGAGAGCCTTATCATAGAGCTCGTTCTTACTATTATAGCAGACGTCTTCGCAGGAATTATCTTGTATTTCGTTTGCAAATGGCTAGATGGTAAGAAGCAGACCGAGTGACTAGCCTATCAACACCCGTTAAATCTCTAAGATACGTCAAAAAAGCCCTTAACTACTGGCATAGTTAGGGGCTTTGGTGTTCTAATGAACCTTGCCTATCGAGTTTATTCTAACATACAGGTCCAGATATTTCAAGAGCTTTATTTATTTTTTACAGTTCTGGAAAGGTCTATAATGAAGTTAGCCATCTAATATCTAAAAACCGACTAGTTCCTATGATCTAGTCGGTTTCTCATCAATGTGCCAACATTTCTTGGGCGATTTCTTGGCCAGATAGGTTATCTGGGTAGTAGGTTGGCCAGTTATCCATTTCTTCAAAGAGTGCTTCTTGGCTTGTGCCTCCAAAGAAAATATGGAAATGTTCTGCCTTAACTGGGGCGATATTGTGGTCACTAAACTGAACATACTTCAACTGTCCAGCGTCTGCATCTGTGGCTTCAAAGAGGAAGCGCACGCCACGATTGCCTTTCTTGTAAGTCAAGATTTTCTTACCAACATACCTGTAGGTGAATTTCTTACTTTGTCCACCTTGAACAAATTCCATAGTATTATCAGTAATGTTAATCTTAGTCACATCTGTCTGATAGCCTTTTGTATAGTAGGCCTTGTACTCAGCCTGAGTCATCTTACCAGTCAACTTAGCCTTGTAGTCAAAGACTTGGTCAAACGTGCCATCTTCAAGGAAAGGATAAACTGATTGCCAATTACCTGCATAGTCACTCAAGGTGCGGTCCTTAACAGCCGCATCCTCGAAGTAACCATTTTGGACTGTCTTGGTATCCTCTGCCTTTTCAGGCTCGATTGCTTGGCCCTCTTGGTCTGTTGTTTGTTTCAAAGTCTTGAGGTTTTTCTCCATGATAGAGATGTAATTTTCTCCAGCCTTGGTGTCCTCTTCTGTCAGACTTTCTAAAGGATTGAGGACATCTGTTTTGACACCTGCCTCTTTTGAAAGTGTATTAGCAAGGGCCTGTGAGGCATTTTCCTCAAAGTAGATATAGGCAATTTTATTTTTCTTGACATACTCTGTCAATTCTGCCAGACGAGCAGCTGATGGTTCTGCATCTGGAGAGAGGCCTGAGATTGCGACTTGTTTGAGTCCATAGTCCAAAGCAAGATAGTTAAAGGCTGCGTGCTGAGTCACAAAACTCTTTTGTTTGGCTTGAGACAAGCCTTCTGCATAAACCTTATCCAAGGCTTGCAATTTTTCGATATAGGCAGCTGCATTCTTCTCAAAGGTCTCTTTTTTATCAGGATAATCTGCTGACAAGCTATCACGGATGTGCTCTACAAGTTTAATGGCGCGAACTGGTGATAACCAAACATGGGGATCGTACTCATGGTGATGGCCTTCTTCTCCATGGTCATGGTCTCCCTCTTCTTCCTCTCCACCTGGCAAAAGCAACATATCGCCTGTCGCCTTGATGGTTTTGACCTTTTTCTTATCCAAAGTATCTAGCAATTTAGGAACCCAAGTTTCCATGTTTTCATTTTCATAAACGAAGGTATCTGCGTCTTGGATTTTGGCAACTGCCTTGGCAGACGGTTCGTATTCATGAGGTTCTGTACCAGCACCGATGAGGAGTTCCACATTAGCCGTATCTCCTGCGACTTGCTTGGTAAATTCATAGACAGGGTAAAAGGTTGTCACAATATTTAATTTACCATCTGCCTGCTTTTGATTGGAACAAGCCACTAAAAACAAGGCACATAGACTGACTAGCAATAAGCTAATTTTTTTCACGTTCGTCTCCTATTTGATAAAACGTCTTACTAAACTAATGAGTAAAAAGACAGTTACAAAAATAATGGTAATACTTGCACTTGCAGGTGTTTCTGCATAGTAGGAAATGTAAAGTCCTGCTACCATTCCTAAAAATCCAATAGCACTGGCAAGCAACATGACCGATTTAAAGTTTTTCCCCAGACGCAGAGCAATACTAGCTGGCAAGACCATAATAGTCGATACCAAAAGAGCTCCTGCAGCAGGAATCATAAGGGCAATGGCCACCCCTGTCACCATGTTAAAAAGAATAGACATGGTACGAACTGGCAAGCCATCCACAAAGGCCGTATCCTCATCAAAGGTCAAAATGTACATCGGACGAAGGAAGAGGAAGGTCAAAATCAAAACAACCGCCGCAATGACAAAGAGGGAAATAACCTGCTCTTCGCTGATAGTCACGATTGAACCAAAAAGATACTGGTCCAAACTCATAGAACTGGAGCTTTTACCCTTGCTCATGACAATCAGAGAAACAGCCAGACCCGTTGACATGAGGATAGCTGTCCCTATTTCCATAAAGCTCTTGTAAACCGTACGGAGATACTCCAAAAAGACCGCCGCAATCAAGACAATAGCAATAGTTGAAATAGTCGGAGAAATCCCTAGTACCAGACCAAAGGCTACACCTGAAAGCGAGACGTGGCTAAGAGTATCACTCATCAAACTCTGACGGCGCAAGATAAGGAAGGTTCCAAGAACTGGTGAGAAAAGACTCATGGCAATAACTGCTAGAAAGGCGCGTTGCATAAAGTCATAAGATAATAAACTAAGCATGGCCCACCTCCTGATCATTCTCATGAACGTTGAAACAACGCCATGGCGAGTCTTGATTACGGACTAGATGAATATTACGGTCCGCATAGTCCTTAACTTCTTCAGGGTCATGGGTAATCATCAAAACAGCCTTACCATGATGATGGGCACTGTGGTGCATGAGTTCGTAAAATTCATTTTTACTTCCTGCATCCATCCCCGTTGTCGGCTCATCTAGGATAAACACATCTGGGTCAGAAGCAAACATACGCGCAATCACCGCTCGCTGCTTTTGTCCTCCAGATAGAGAACCCAAGCGTTTGTCTCGGTGTTCCCACATACCAACTGAATCTAAACTGGTCTTGATATGCTCCTCATCATGAGCATTCAAGCGACGGAACCAGCCCTTTCGCGGATAGCGACCCGACTTGACAAATTCATAAACCGTACTTGGAAAACCAGCATTAAAACTGGCAATCTGCTGGGGAAGATAGGCTATTCTCAATTTCTTACCCTGCGTATTTGTCTTTGAAATGGTCACCTTGCCAATGCGTGGCTGAAGGATTCCAAGACTGGCCTTGATCAGTGTCGTCTTAGCTGCCCCATTCTCCCCTGTCAAGGTAACAAATTCCCCACTATCAACGCTATAATTGATATGTTCAAGAACGGGCTCCTTATCATAATAGAAGGATAAATCCTCTACCGTAATGTATCTCATTATTTGATTTCTCCTACTAAAGCAGTCAAAAACCGCTGGATCACTTTTTGTTCATTTGGAGTAAACTGAGTCGCCACTTGTTCATAGGTTAAAAGTGTATGCTCATGGTGATGGTGGTGCTCCTCAGCAATTGGACGAGCCAAGTCAGTCAACTGATAAAAAATCACACGCGCATCTTTCGGATCTTTAGACGTTTCCAACATTCCTTCCTTGACCAAAGACTTAATGGCCTTGGTAACTGCCGCCTGACTGACATTGAGACGACGAGCCAACTCTGAATTTGTTAAAGATTCCTCTGACAAAAGCATGAGGATATGCTCCTGGGTATTGGTCAGAGCTACCTCGCTAGTACAATGACCTATTAGGATTTCATGTTGGTTTTCCGCCTGTAAAATCACCTCATTCAAAAAGCCATCGATATCCTTCGCTAGCTGTCTCATATCTGACTCCTTTCCTTTTGGACTTCTCTTTTTTAAGAGAAAATACTATTCTTTGAAGAATTATTTACTGGTTAATTATATCACAAGCAAAAAAAGAGTCAAGAAAAAACGTGAAAATAGGCTTCATTCTTGAACTCTTCTATAATTATAATCTATTGAAATTCTTTGACATCTCCATCATAAGTCGCCCAATCTTTGCTGAAAAAGCGCTCATTCAGATGGTAAGTCGGAGCTGGTGTGGGATTGGATAGGAAAGGATCAACTGCCTTGTCAAAAGCCAACCAACCCAACCAACCAAGGTGAATGGTGTCCTTCATAAAGAAAGGCTCCCCGCCGTCCTTAGAAAAATCTGCTATATTGTTAAACCCTTGACTTTCTAACTGGTAGCGAATCTTCTGCACCGTCTGTTGGTACATGTCCTCTCGTAAACCAGCGTAGTCCATCCATTTTTTATTAACAGGTGGAATGATAAAAATCGGGTTGACCTTAGATTTAGAAAACTGGGTTAAAACCAACTGCAGGTCATTATACTCAGATGATTTAAGGTAATTATAACTAGTCTGTGATCCTTTTAACTTTTTCAAATAGTCTCTGATTTGTGTATCATAGAAGCGATTATCCATACCAAATTCATTATTAGAAGTATTCTTTTCTGCATCTGCTTTGACAACATCTTCTATCGCTTGATAAGAAAACTGGTCTGGAATAGTATTCAAATATTTTTCAACATGTTCTTTATATTTCAACCACTGTCTGATTGAGAACTGTCCAAAAAAATTGGCCTGTTTCTGATTGATTAGAGAGCCAATTTCTATACGCATATGATCAAACTCTGAAAGAGATTCCTTATTAGCAATTTTTTGTACTATATCTTTCATTGATACATTTGAAAACTGTTTTAATAATCTCTTAGATGCATGCTGACTACTAATATCTCCTGATTGATTTTCTAAAAAAGAAGTTAATTGATCACTATTAAAATACTCTTGAAAAACTGCAGGTTCATAATCACTTTCTGTAAACCATTGGGGAGATATAACAAATACAGCTTGTTTATTCTCTATTTCTGACAATATCTGTTGCATCCCAAAATACTGGTTAAGCGATGCAGCTCCCCTCTGTCCTAAAAGATAGGGGCGGTAGGAGCGATTGTATTTCTCAGCCAAGACTGCAGGATGAGCACCGTCAAAACGAAGCCATTCACTAGAGCCAAAGAAGGGAACAAAACGCATACTTGGATCAGATAGGGCTCTGACCTTTTGACTTCGCTCCTTAAAACTATCGATAGTAGTAGCCACCGCTGAACGTTTTTCAGCTCCTAGATTATGACGCATCTCAGTAGGATAAAAGAAAATGAGCAGAAAAACCAACAAACCAGCTATCAAGACCGGTCCGAAGATCATCCATAAGCGTTTAAGCATTTTGTAGCTCCACAATACCAGCTATGATTTTATTAGCTGTATTCCAGTCATCACGACCAAACTCTGTTACAGGGACACGAATGTCAAAACGGTTCTCAATCTCCACAATCAACTCAACCGTTCCCATACTATCCAAGACACCTGCGTCAAAAAGATCTTCATCCATCATGTCAGAAACATCTTCCATAAACAACTCATCAATAATTTCGATAACTTCTGATTTGATATCCATATTTTATTTCCTTTTATTTTTTAAACCATAAATCATTCAAAAATCCAGAAAAGATTAAGAATGACAGCATGACAACATGGAAGGTGACAACCATGCCAAGCAACTGAATCCAGCGATTCTCAGGTAGAGCAGCCTTCCCTGCTTTTTTCCGTTCTTTATTGAGCGCTTTTTTCTTGCGAATCCAAACGTCATTAATGACCAAGCCCAGTCCATGAAAGAGTCCATAGGCGATATAGTACCAGGTCACTCCATGCCAAAATCCCATGATCAGCATATTTACAATATAGGCCACACTTGAGGTTACATTACGATTTTTAAAGACCTTCTTTCTGGTCAATACCATGACCATTCGCATAAAGACAAAGTCACGGAACCAGAAAGACAGACTCATATGCCAACGATTCCAAAACTCTTTTAAATCCCTTGATAAAAAGGGCTTGTTAAAGTTGATAGGGCTACGGATTCCCATTAAGTTTGAGATGGCCAAGGCAAACATAGAGTAACCTGCAAAGTCAAAGAAGAGCTCCAGACCAAAGGTATACATAACTGCCAAGGCATAGAGGTTAAAGAAACCACCTGACTGCAGGGCTAAATTCTTCAGAGGAGGTAGTAAAGTTTCTACTAAAACATGAGCTAGGATAAACTTATACAAAAAGCCCCACATGATATAGCGAACAGATTCATCCAGCATATCCATCAACTCATCCCGCTCAGGAATGGTCTGATAATTTTCATTGAAACGTTTAAAACGATCGATTGGACCACTTGAAAAAGTCGGCATGAAGAGAAGGAAACGAAGGAATTCCCAGAGAGTAAAATCCTTAATCACTCCATCTCTCAGCTCGATGATAATCCCAACCGAACGAAAGGTCAGATAAGAAATTCCCAAGAACCCAAGCAAAGACTGCGT
Source organism: Streptococcus sp. 959 (assembly GCF_013277075.1). GTDB lineage: Bacteria > Bacillota > Bacilli > Lactobacillales > Streptococcaceae > Streptococcus > Streptococcus pseudopneumoniae_C. Next base: position 86,317 of record NZ_VMMF01000002.1, on the reverse strand, counting down.
TCCATTGATAGCTGGTTGCACCTTGACAAAGATAATCGGAAGTAAGGACAGAAAACTAACTAAGTAGAAGACCCACTTGCCATCCTTACTTTTTCGATAATGCTTGTAGAAAAGCAGAAGCAATATTTCCCAGCAAAGGTAAATACCCAAGGCAGCCAATTGATTGGTCTTCCCACCTACCAACATGGTGACGATAAAGAAGAGGCTAACCAGCACTTCATACCAGGCAAAGCGTTTCTTGAAAAAGAGACCGATAAAGATAGGCAAGGTGGTAGCAATCACATAGACAAAATACTGAGGATTGCCATATGGCTCTAAATGAGGAAGCTGTTGAAAGAACTCCATCATCTCTTGTTCACCTCGTTAATCAATCCTTTGATGTCAATCTTTCCATTTGGAGTCAGTGGCAAACTGTCTCGGTAAAGGAATTTAGACGGCATCATGTAGGACATCATGATGTCTGTCAAATCTTCCTTGATAGCCTTGGTAATATCGATATCACGTTCAAACTGCTCACGAACACCGTCTTTCAAGATGACATAAGCCAATAGATTTTGCACCTTGTGGTCTTTATTATAACGTGGCACAGCTACAGCAGACTCGATAAAGCGAGACTTATTGAGATTTTGAGAGACATCTTCTAACTCAATGCGGTAACCGTTGAACTTAATCTGGAAGTCCATGCGTCCGCCGTAGAGAAGTAAGCCTTCATCTGTCATAGTTCCCACATCTCCTGTATGGTAGGCTGGTAGACCTTCAAACTCAAAGAAGGCTTCTGCCGTTTTTTCAGGATTGTTCATATAACCTTTTGAAACGGCTGATCCAGAAACAATGATTTCTCCCTGTTCGCCATTTGGCAATTTATTGCCTTCCTCGTCAATGATAAAGGTTGGAGAATCAGCCTTGGTATAGCCGATTGGTAGGCGTTTGAGAGTCGCTAACATCTCGTCTGTCACGGCAACTGCTGACAGGGCCACTGTCGCTTCTGTTGGGCCGTAAGCATTGATAATACGGGCATGTGGGAAACGCTCGCGCAGTTTTTGAGCTGTTTTAACCGTCAATTCTTCGCCATCAAAGTAGAAATGCGTGATTCCAGGCATTTTCTGACTATTGAAGTCTTCTGACAACATGGCCATATCCGCAAAAGAAGGCGTTGATGTCCAAATAGCGATTGGCAATGAAAAGATGGTCGTAAAGAGTTGCTTAAAGTCCTGAGTGATGGCTGAAGGAAGAGCGAAAAGCGTACCACCAAGTGCTAAGGTCGGTGCCCAGTACATGACGGACAGATCAAATGAATAAGGTGGCTGAGCCAGCATTTGCGGACGACTTGGTGTCGCAAATTCCTTATCCGTAATCATCCAGTTAGTAAAGCTGAGGAGATTATCATGTGAAATCTGCACTCCCTTTGGCTTACCAGTCGTACCAGAAGTAAAGATAATGTAGTAGTTATCATCGCCCTTAACTGGATGCGTGATTTCATAGTTATTCCCTTGGGCAAAGGCTTCTTGAACCTGAGCCAGATTCATCATAGGTGTCGAAACCTGCTCCAAGGGAAAGTCTGAAATGGAAATAATCAAACTTGGCTCTGCCACTTCTAAAATAGCTGAAACTCGCTCCAAGGCCGAATGGCTATCAATTGGAATGTAGGCATGACCTGACTTAGTCAGCGCTACAAAGGTTGCCAACATTTCATATTCTTGGCCACCAAAAACGACCACAGGAAACTTCTCAGGCAAGCCTAGTTGGTCAATGGCTGCAGCCAAACTATCCGAATCAGCCTTCAAATCTCCATAAGTATGTTCTTGACCCAAAACATTATAAACAGGATAAGTAGGTTGTGTCTGAGCAAAATGCTCAATGGTTTCAATCATATCTACTATTGGTTTATTTGACACAATAGGAATTCTCCTTCAAGTTAAAATTCATTATAGATAAAGCCTCCTTGACCCTGACCAAGATAGCTAAAGAAGTAAAGCAGCCCTAGAAAGATAAGAAAATACAAGGCTGTCCGACCAAGAAAGAGGTACAATTCTTTTCTCTGTTTCATCAAGAAAAACCATTCATTTCTGTAATTTTTGTTAAATAAGATGAACTCTTACTATAGTATTTTTCTACCATTGTACCACTTTATAGGGTGGTTTTTCAATTGTTTGCCGTAGATTTTCATTATATTTAAGCTAATTTTAAAATTATGCGGTTTTTCTGTGCATATTTTTAAAAAAGAGCCTGAGATTTTCATCTCAAGCTCTATCAACATAGTTGTTTTCTAGATTAGAAAAGCGAGAATACAAGCACAGCCAAGGCTGCACCGATAACAGGTCCCACAACAGGAATCCAGGCATAAGACCAGTCTCCGTCTCCCTTGTTTGAAATTGGAAGGATACTGTGCATGATACGAGGTCCAAGATCACGCGCAGGGTTCAAGGCATAACCTGTTGTCCCACCTAGTGATAGACCAATACCGACAATTAAGGTACCCACTGCAAAGGTTCCGATACCTGCCTGAAAATCGTAAAGACCCAAAGCAAAGATTGTCAAGACCAATACAAAAGTTCCAAGGATTTCGCTAATCAAGTTTGATACAGTATCCTTAATAGCTGGACCAGTGCTGAAAGTAGCCAAAATATTTCCTGCATTTTCTTCTGCCTCATAATGCGGTTTGAATTGCAACCAAACCAAAATCTGACCCAGCATAGCCCCTGCAAACTGAGCTAGGATATAAGGGAAAACGGAAGCCCAAGGCAAACCACCTTTTAAAGCTACACCAATGGTCACAGCTGGGTTTAAATGAGCTGGACTGAGTTTGCCAGATACAAAGACTGCAACCGCAACTGCAATTCCCCACCCCATAGTAATCACAATCCAACCTGAGCTATTGCTCTTGGTTTTTGGAAGAACCACACCTGCAACAACACCATTTCCTAGAAGAATCAGGATTAAAGTCCCTAGAAATTCTCCAAATAATTCATTCATCATCTTTCTGTCTCCATTAAAAAGAAGGAGAGGATAGACTAGGAGTCCTGTCCCCCACCTCTTTTATTTTTTCTTAATTTTTTAATTCTGCTAAATCGTTGTTAGCAAGAGCTGATTCGACATCAGCACGGTAAGCTGCTTTTTCTTCTTCTGACCAGTCATAGAATCGTCCCATTTCATCCAAAACTGGCTCAACGATGCTGTCCAAACTATCACGCATAAAGAGCATATGGTTGGTACGACGAAGAAGGAAGTCAACTGGGCTAAGAGCCAACTCATTGCGCATTGCATAGTGAAGTGACAAAGTGTCTGCCAAACTGAGACCTGGCGCTTGTTCCAAGCTGTGAGCAAGAGCAAAGACTTTCGGCGCATTTGAACCGTAAAGATTTGCTAGGTAATGAGCTTCCTTGCTATCCAAACCACGTGACACTCCAAGTTGCGCAAAGGCTTCGATTTCTGAGTCTACATTTGCTGGGTTCAATTCTCCACCTGAAACAGGGTAAGTCTTAGAGTTGATCAGTTTAAAGCTGCGGTCAAATTCTGCTTTGAGGATGTCAACCACGCGCTCCATAGCTCCTTCTGCCATTTTACGGTAGTCTGTGATTTTACCACCAGCAAGTGTCAAAAGGCCATTGTCATCACGGTCCAAGCTCGAACCACGAGAAACTGCAGATGGGTCCAAATGCTTCTCAGATGTGCTACTTTCAAGCTTGCTGACAGCAGACTCAACATCTTCACGTGTTTTTTCTTTAGAGAGATAAGATTCAACAGTCGCAATCAAGTTGTTAAAGCTTTCATCACTGATAGTTCCGTTATTTCCGCCATTGTAGTCAGAAGCGCTATTGCCTGCGATCAATGGACGAAGACCTGCCCAGCTGCTTTCGATATCATCAATGGTGATGTTGGCTTCTGGGAAGCGGTTGTTGACAATGCCAAGTAGGTAATCTACATCTTCTTGAGTTACTTTTGGATGTTCCAAATCACCTGTGTAGTCTGTATCAGTTGTACCAAAGTAAGTCTTGTTTTCACGTGGGAGAACAAAGACCATACGACCATCTCCCAAACCTGTGTCAAAGTAAACAGGCTGTGAAACCTTGATCTTGCTTGAATCCACAACTAGGTGAACTCCCTTAGTTGGACGCATTTGTGAGAATTGTGTTCCCTTATTAGACAAATTGCGTACCTTATCACTCCAAGGACCTGTTGTATTGATAACCAGACGAGCCTTGATTTCAAAGACTTGGTCTGTCAAGAGATCACGAGCTACCACACCTGTAATCTTGCCACGTTCATCAAAGAGGAAGCCTTCTGCCTTCACGTGGTTAGCAATGAGTGCACCGTCTTGGTTGGCACGTTTGATGTTTTCAATCACGAGACGCGCATCGTTATTACGGAAGTCAAGGTAAACCCCACCTCCTACCAAGCCTTCCTTCTTCAAGTTTGGCTGGCGTTCCAAGACTTCTTCCTTGCTCAAAACCTTGTTAGCAGCTGGTGTGTTGCTAACACCTGCCAAAAGGTCGTACAAGTCCATAGCTACTTTGAGACGGAAGAGGCTAAAGGTTGCTCCATCTTCATCGTAAACTGGCAAGAGCATTGGATCTGGTTTTGGAATATGTGGTGCAATTTGTTGAACCACTGCACGTTCTGAAACCGTATCTGATACAACTTCTACGTCAAATTGTTTGAGGTAACGAAGACCTCCGTGGACCAATTTTGTTGAACGGCTAGATGTTCCTTCTGCGAAGTCTTGCATTTCAATCAATCCAGTCTCAAGACCGCTAGCTGCCGCCTGCAAAGCTACACCAGCCCCTGTGATTCCTCCACCAATAATCAAGAGGTCCAGGGTACGTTCCTGCATTTTTTTAATTGATAATTCACGTGTTTTCTTTGAAAATTCCATATTTACACACTTTCTAACTGAGTCGCTTTATTCTTCCAATATTAGTCATCTACTTCCGCAAAGACTTGAGTCGCTTTCACAGCTTTCTTCCAGCCCTTGTAGAGTTGTTCCTTGCGAGATTCGTTCATAGATGGCTCAAAAAGTTCCCCAGTCTCATTCAAGAGCTTCAACTCATCCAAGTCTTTCCAGTAACCAACTGACAAACCTGCTAGGAAGGCTGCCCCTAGAGCTGTTGTTTCCAAGTTTTTGGCGCGTGCGATATCGATTCCCAAAATGTCAGCTTGGAACTGCATGAGGAAATTGTTCATAGCTGCACCACCGTCTACTTTCAAGACTTGGATAGCTGTCTGCGCATCCACTTGCATGGTGTCGATGATATCACGCACCTGATAAGCGATAGATTGCAAAGTCGCCTTGATAAAGTCTTCTTTAGTTGTTCCACGAGTTAAGCCAAAGACAGAACCGCGAGCGTTTTGGTTCCAGTATGGAGCACCTAGACCTGTAAAGGCTGGAACGACATAAACTTCATCATTGTTGTGAGAATCACGAGCGTATTTTTCAGATTCTGGTGAATTTTCAACCATGCGAAGACCGTCACGAAGCCACTGAATAGCACTTCCTGCGATGAAGATTGAACCTTCCAAGGCATAGTAAACCTTGCCGTTGATTCCGTAACCAATGGTTGTCAAGAGGTTGTTTTCAGACAACTGCATCTCTTCCCCAGTGTTCATGATGATGAAAGAACCTGTTCCATAAGTATTCTTAACCATACCAGGTTCAAAGGCTAACTGTCCAAAGAGAGCTGCCTGTTGGTCACCAGCCATACCTGAGATTGGCACTTCTCCACCGTAGAAATGGAATGGAGCTGTCTTGCCGTAGATTTCAGAGTTAGAACGAACTTCCGGAAGCATAGCCTTAGGAATGTTGAGGATTTCCAAAATCTCATCATCCCATTTGAGTTCTTTAATGTTATAAAGCATAGTACGGGCTGCATTTGAGTAATCCGTCACGTGAGCCGCACCGTCAGTCAATTTCCAAACCAACCAAGTATCAATCGTACCAAAGAGCAATTCTCCTTTTTCAGCTCGCTCTTGAGCGCCTTCTACATGGTCCAAAATCCAGCGAACCTTAGTAGCTGAGAAATAAGCATCGATGATCAAGCCAGTCTTTTCATGGAATTTTTCCACATAACCTTGGCTTTTTAGTTGCTCAGCCAAAGGCGCTGTCTGACGAGACTGCCAAACGATTGCATTGTAGATAGGAAGTCCTGTTTTCTTATCCCAGACGACAGTTGTTTCACGTTGGTTAGTAATCCCGATTGCTTCTATTTGACTTGGCTTGACACCACTTTCGATGAAAGCACCCGCAATAACTGACTGAACAGAGTTCCAAATTTCATTGGCATTGTGTTCTACCCAACCTGCCTGAGGGAAAATTTGAGTGAACTCTTTTTGACTAGAGCTAACTTTTTCTCCTTTTTTATTAAAGATAATGGCACGAGAACTTGTTGTTCCCTGGTCAATAGCCATGATGTATTTTTCTTGTGACATGTGATGTCCTCCTCATAAAGATCTTGAGGATGTCTCCTCTTTACACTAACTAGTATACAAAATAAAGCGCTTTCTTGTTTATCAACTTTTTTTAATTTTTAAAAAAATGTGAGGAGATTGTGTAAATTTCACAAAAAAGACCTGGAAGCACCAAGTCTTTTAAGTGAATAATAACTGACGAATCCCTGCCAAATCCTCCATATCCAAGTCGTTTTTTAAATAATAGACTGGTGTCTGCTCCTTCTTATAAATAGGGTTATTTGTAACCAGCAAATCATAATGTCGAGTTCGGTCATAGACTTCAATGGTAATAAAACGATTGTATTCCAAATACCGTTTTAAAATAGCTGCCATCCTTGAAAAGACAAGAAAACCAGATGTCAAATCCAGGCCAATCCGCATATGCTGGCCACCATTTTCAGCCATATATTCGATTAACTGGAGCCATTCCCAGAGAATCTTCCTATCCAAATCCGTCCCCTGCTGAAAAGTGGGCAAGGTATGAAAAATCTCCTCTGCCGTTCCCCTAAAATCATGTTCCATCAACAAATAAGGATGACGATTCTCTAACTGGTACTTGTAGCGATCCTGTAAAATATAGCCCTTGTATAGATAGACTTGAGCACAAAGCTGACTAAGTTCATAGGTGACATGGTCCTCTGTATAACCGCCCAGTAACTCTTCCTTCTTCATCTCTTGAATCAATTGCGTCAGTAAACCTACTAATTGCCCTCCAAAACCAAGAATATACTCCATAGTATGAAGAGGAAGAATGCGATGAGATAGGAGGAAAGAGAAGAATATCATCATCTCACCATCCTCAGTTCCTATAGGGATATGTTGCCCAGCAAAAAAAGACGAGGTCTTTCTGAGCAAACGAAGGTAGAAAATATTGTCAAAATACCCTCGCATTTTCTCTTCTATGACTTGAAACTGACAGGCATTGACTCGGAGACGTTGTTGACTGATGTGAGCCCAGAGAACCAAGTCTAACTTCTGCCCCGAAGACAAGCTTGCACTGCAGATTTCTTCTAGTGTAGCAATTTCCTGCTTTCTCTCTGGTTTCTGCATATGGTCTTCCCACTCCTGACTGGACCAAACCTTGCGAAAAAGACAGAAATAAAAATAACGAATCTGATGCTCTGGACCTCGCCAACGTCCATTTTGAATAGACAAATCAAATTCTGACAAAATCTGATTTAAATTAGCCAAGTGGCGACCAAGCGTTGCCTCACTAATCATCAATTCTTGAGCCAGCTGATGGGCTAGAAACTGTTGGTGGTAGAGGAGATAAACAAGAATCTGATATTTAACAGCATTCTCCAAAAACAGTCTCCGAATATCTCTCCCCTTGGTAGCTGCACCGATCGATAGACGCAGATTTTCATCTTCTAACTGGATTGTCAGCTCTAAGCCACTGTCCGAAGCCTTGTCATTGAGCAGGGTGACATATTTGGTTAGGGTTACTTTTGAAAATCCTGTTTCCTCCATTACAGCCTTGACGGTCGTCTGAGACTCTTGTAATAGAAAGGAAAGGATTGAAAATTGGCCAGATTCAGCCTTTTCCATCAAGTCTCCTAAATACATTTGTTACCCCTTTCATTTTCTACCTTAAGCATAGCATAAATCTTACAAATGCTGAAATAATCTGTTTCTCTTTTTATTTTCATGTAGATTTCCTAGTCCATTATCCTGAAAATCAGCAAACACACGGCTCCCCCTTTGGGCATTTTTATGCTAAAATAGTAGCTATGGATAAAATTATTAAAACTATATCAGAAAGCGGAGCCTTTCGTGCTTTTGTCCTTGATAGTACAGAAACCGTCCGCACTGCTCAAGAAAAACACCAAACCCAAGCTAGCTCAACAGTCGCGCTTGGTCGAACTCTTATTGCTAGCCAGATTCTCGCAGCCAATGAAAAAGGAAATACCAAACTTACAGTTAAGGTGCTGGGATCTAGCTCCCTAGGTGCCATCATCACCGTCGCTGATACCAAGGGGAATGTCAAAGGCTATGTTCAAAATCCCGGTGTCGATATCAAAAAGACTGCAACTGGTGAAGTTCTAGTCGGACCTTTTATTGGAAACGGTCAATTCCTCGTTATCACAGACTACGGCATTGGAAATCCTTACAACTCTATGACTCCCCTTATCTCTGGAGAAATCGGTGAAGACCTGGCCTTTTACCTGACCGAAAGCCAACAGACCCCTTCTGCTGTCGGCCTCAATGTCCTTTTAGACGAAGAAGACAAGGTCAAGGTTGCAGGTGGTTTCCTAGTTCAAGTCTTGCCAGGAGCCAAGGAAGAAGAGATTGCCCGCTTTGAAAAACGCATCCAAGAAATGCCAGCTATCTCAACGCTTCTCGAAAGTGAAGACCATATCGAAGCCCTCCTCAATGCTATCTACGGGGACGAGGCCTACAAGCGTCTATCTGAAGAAGAAATCCGTTTCCAATGTGACTGTAGTCATGAACGCTTTATGAACGCTCTTGCCAGCCTTCCAAGCTCAGACTTGCAGGAAATGAAAGAGGAAGACCACGGGGCAGAAATCACTTGTCAATTCTGCCAAACAACTTATAACTTTGATGAAAACGACCTGGAGGAACTCATTCGTGACAAATCTTAATACACCTTTTATGATTGGCAATGTTGAGATTCCCAATCGTACCGTTTTAGCACCCATGGCCGGCGTGACCAACTCAGCCTTTCGTACCATCGCAAAAGAGCTCGGTGCTGGACTCGTTGTCATGGAAATGGTCTCTGACAAGGGAATCCAATACAACAACGAAAAAACACTGCACATGCTTCATATCGATGAAGGCGAAAACCCTGTCTCTATCCAACTCTTTGGTAGTGATGAAGATAGCCTAGCACGCGCAGCAGAATTCATCCAAGAAAACACCAAAACCGATATCGTCGATATCAACATGGGTTGCCCAGTTAACAAAATCGTGAAGAACGAAGCTGGCGCTATGTGGCTCAAGGATCCAGATAAGATTTACTCTATCATCAACAAGGTCCAGTCTGTCCTTGATATCCCACTTACTGTCAAAATGCGTACCGGCTGGGCCGACCCATCTCTGGCAGTTGAAAATGCCCTCGCTGCTGAAGCTGCAGGTGTTTCTGCCCTCGCCATGCATGGTCGTACCCGTGAGCAAATGTATACAGGTCACGCAGACCTTGAGACCCTTCACAAGGTCGCTCAAGCTTTGACCAAGATTCCCTTCATCGCCAACGGTGACATCCGTACGGTTCAAGAAGCCAAACAGCGTATCGAAGAAGTCGGTGCTGACGCAGTTATGGTTGGGCGAGCTGCTATGGGAAATCCTTACCTCTTCAACCAAATCAACCATTACTTTGAAACAGGAGAAATCCTACCTGATTTGACCTTTGAAGATAAGATGAAAATCGCCTACGAACACTTGAAACGCTTGATTAACCTCAAAGGGGAAAACGTCGCAGTTCGTGAATTCCGAGGACTCGCTCCTCACTACCTCCGTGGAACATCTGGCGCAGCCAAGCTCCGTGGAGCTATTTCACAAGCTAGCACCCTAGCAGAGATTGAAGCTCTCTTACAATTGGATAAAGCTTAAAATGGTTCATACTGCTCTACTGGTTATCGATATGCAAAAAGCATTTGATAGACCTATTTGGGGAGAACGAAATAACCCTCAAGCTGAACATCAATCATTGAGGGTACTGGCACACTTTCGTAAACACGGTCTTCCAGTCTTACACGTTCAACACATATCTGATAATCCCCAGTCGCAATTTCATAACAAACAAAATCAGGAGTTTAAAAGTGGATTTGAACCAGTTGCTTCAGAACCTGTCTTTCAAAAAACGGTTAATAGCGCCTTTATTGGAACAAATCTTGAAACCTATTTACGAAAAAATCAGATTTGTCATTTAGTCCTTGTTGGTTTGACCCTGCCTCATTGTGTATCTACTACGACACGAATGGCAGCAAATCTTGGTTTTGAAGTCACTCTACTAGCAGATGCTACTGCCAGTTTTACCCTATCTAACAAAAACGGTCAGACCATCTCTCCTGAGACTATCCATGAGATTCATCTCCTTTCTCTACAAGATGAATTCGCTCAAATTCTTACTACAGAAGAATTTTTAACCCAAGTGCAAGTATAAAATAATCCGTCAACTCTTATTGAGCTGACGGATTTTCTTTGACTGTAAAAATTCAAATAATGAGAGCTATTATTGACTCAAAGCAACACTGGAAACCTTACCATCCGCTCCTGTTGTAATTTGAATGATTTTTCCTCCACCAATTTTGGCATTATACTTACCATCATCAAGAGTATAAGAATAGCCTTTGATAGAGTAATTTTCTTTCTTTCCATCAGAAGATTCTACTGTGAATTGACCTCCTGATGAAACTGTAATGGTTTCACCATTGGCTCCCTTCCAATTGCCCGCTGCAGCTGAGAAATCACCATCTACCATGGTTAAAACACCCTTGTAGCGTTTATTTTGCTCTGCTTGTTTGTCTTGAAGTTTGCGGTCAGTTGTAGGATCATAGCTTGATTGGTTAGACTGGGCTTGAGGAGCTTGTTGAGTTGAAGGAGCCTGAGCAGGAGTTTGTTGACTAGCTACCTGTTGATTAGCCACTTCTTGACCTTGTCTTTGTTCTGGTGTCGCTTGTGATGGCGTTGCAGTTGCTGAAGATTGATCAGTAGACGCCTTGGCCTTTTCAGATGAAGCTGAGCTTGAGGACTTCTGAGTCTTGCTTTCTTTGCTAGCAGAAGCTGCTTTAGAACTTGATGATTGGCTTGTCTTAGCAGAACTGCTTACTTGAGTTGTTTCCTTTTTATTTCCACAAGCTCCTAATAATAGGGTAGAAGCCAATACAGTTGCTGCCATCAATTTGATATAGGTTTTCTTTTTCATTTTTCTACTCCTTTGTAATATTTTAGAAATATAAAGAAATCTTTTTGTAATATAATTGTAACATTCCGATTTAAATATGTCAACAATTTATCTAAACTATTTTAAAAATCTCACATAATTTAGACACCTTTACTCCTCCTACTCTTCTATTCGTAATAAAACAGAAAAATATGAAATTTTCCTATTAAAAATTTGAATTTGTTTTTGTGTAATCGCTTGCATCTTTAAGTACAAAGGAATATAATAACATTGAAATAGATATAGGAGGTGTATTCTTATGCTAAATAAGTATTTCAAGTATCTTCCTTGGTTGATTTTGGTAGCAATTGGTTCCTATCAATCAGCCACTTACTATGCGCGAACTACATTTGATGTCTTCTATCTGACTACAGTCTTTATGATTGTTTATATAGCTTTGCTATTCCTACACGAAAAATATCTCAAGTATCGATACAAAGACTTTTTTACTCACATATTGAGTAATCCTAAGAAAGATAGCCATCCCTAAAAACAGTCGCAACAGCAAAGCAAACTAATAAAGGTAAACAAAGAGGTCGGGAACTTTGTCCCGACCCCGTTTTTTATTTCAATCGATAGGTTTTTCTTGGTTTCTTTTTGGGCACTCGTTTGAGTCCGACTTCTTCTACATATTCGCCGTATTTTACGAGAAAGTTATTGCTGACGATTGGACGACCTGGGTTGATAAGATTGACCAGTTCGGTTCCTTCATATACAGTGAACTCCTCCTCCAGCAGATAAAGGAAGGTCGGGTTCCAGTCGAGACGGCCTTGGATTCGTTTGATGGATTCTTGGATAATAGCATAATGGTCAAAGGCGAAGGCTTGCTCGTCCAATTCGACTCCCTCCAAGAAGCATTTGCCCGTCTGAAAATCGACATCTACGAAAACGACATCCTTGGCATCGTCTCCTGCCTGAACGAGGTCTAGGGCGCGACTAGGCAGATACACCAAATGGGCAATGGTCACCGTCCAGCCCCGTGGGTCACGGCCGGGAGTCGATACGGTCATCAATTGCTCGATTTTTTCCAAAGGAAGATCGAGATTGACTTCTTCTCTCACCTCGCGCTGACAAGCATGTGCAGCATCTTCTCCCTTATCCATAAAACCTCCAACCAAGGCCAAACAGTTTTGATAAGGGTGAGCCTTGCGACGAATCAGCAAGAGCTTGATCTTTCCTTCAACAAAGCAGTAGGCCACCATATCCACTGTCACACTTGGCTTTTCATATTGTGGGAGCTCCTGCTTGTAGTACCAGTCTAAAAACTCCTCCTGACTGGCATACATTTCAAAATATTCTTTTTCCGTCATCCCTGCTGGAATCTTTATGTCCGTCATTTTACGCCTCCTTACGAACTGCCTTGGTCCATTGGTACCATCCTACTAGACTATTGAGTGTGTAAACCCAGTACATCCCTTGGATGTGGATATTTTCACCCCACCAGAGATAGATACTAAAGAGATTGGTTGCAATCCAGAAAATCCATTGCTCGCGGTAGAGACGTGTCATCAAAAGCTGACCAACACCATTGGTCGCATCGGTAACACTATCACGGAAAGGCCGAGCGCTATGGATACTTTGGTAGGCCAAGCCCATACCAATCCAGATGATAGCAGTCAAGGACAAGTACTTGAGCCAGTCAAGAACAGATAATTTCTTGGCTTCAAAGTGAGATTCTTCTGCGTTTCCTTGGTCATTAATACGGTTGGACAACCAAGCATAGAGACCAATCGGTTGCATGACAAAGAAGTAAACAGTCGTCAAAACTTCACCATAAAAAGTTGCATTCATGGCCAAAATCAAATAGATAGCAGAGTTAATAGACCCGAAAAGATAATTACTTGCACGCCCTTCTGCTACCAAGATAACACAGACAATCCCAGTCCAAGAGGCAAACAAGCTCATCCAGTCATGACTTTCTGTATTTTGCGTGAATTCCAAGATCAAGGGAACACTTGACAAGGCGATGAGATACAACCACTGGAAGAGACTACGGCCTACAAAGAGATCTTTCCAGAGCAGGTGCATAATTCCTGCAAAACCCATTTTGCGGGCTTCTGCATGGACATTTTTAAAGTTTTCGATAAATTGTGTGATTTTTTCAGTTAGTTTTTTCATATTTTTCTCCTAATCTGCTTGGTAAATAGCATCAATAGCCACTTTTGCTGCTTCATAATTGCCTAGGTAATCCTCAGCTAGATAAACTAGTGGAATGGTGGTTAAATATCGCTCTCTCATCTGGTCCAAATGCTGGGAAAAACTTTGACGAATATGGTCTTCTGCCATGGTCATATCTCTAAATCCGTCATTGACATAGGAGCCAACAGGTTGCACAAAGAGAATCAAGTCCCATTTTTCCTTAGCCAAAATCGAAACAAAGAGATTGTCAAAGGTTTCCCCTGATAAGTCCCCTTGATCCTCAGTCTCCATGTAATAATCATAGTAACCCTTGGTTACCAAGGAGTTGGTATCGGCTATCACTAGGCCTCGATTGGCATTACTATCGATTAACTTGGAGGTCTGGTCATACTGCCCCAACAGGAGATAATAGTAATCCTTTGGAGTCAATTCATCGTCGCGGACATTGTTTTTGATCTGGTACTCACGTGCGTATTCCAAACTAACTGGTGCATCGTAATACCTTGCCAAATCCTTGGCCAAAGTTGTCTTCCCATTGCTAGCACTTCCCATAATCAACACTTTCTTTGTAAACTGACGTCGGAAGGGTTGAGCAATATATTTCCAATATTTGCTGGGATTTTCTCGAATCATAGTTGCTGAGATACCAAACTTTCTTTCTTGCAAGACAGTCTCAAAGCCACGATTTGATAATTCTTGCTGGTAGTCTGCTTCTCCCACAAAGAAAATTAGTTCTTGCTGGGTTTCATCATAGGAAATCTCCGCTAACATTTGGTCCAACCACTCCTGCCAGCCCATAGGGTAACGAGGAAGATTGGTCTCATCTAACTTGCAAACGGAGGTCAACTCGTCATCACGAAAAGCCTCTCGGATATAGCGAAATCTTTTTTGAAGCATTAAGCCTACCTGTTCCCCTCTGTCTCCCTCATAGCCTGAAACGACCACCCAGACCTGATCACATTGACGCTTCGCTCGCTGGATCAGATCGATATGACCTTGATGAAGCGGAGCAAAGGTTCCAAATACCACTGCTGTTTTCTTTTTCATAAACGCATTACCTTTTTATAATTTTAGATATTTTCATTATCTATGTTTTTATTATAAACTATATTTTTATTTTGTAAATAGTTTTTTATTGTTTTTTATAAAAAAGTAGCAAAAAAGAGAATCAAGATTTCTCCTGATTCTCCATTTTTATGCAATATCAAATTTTAACTGGCCTGCTTTAACACCAATCTTAAGTGTGCTGCCTACCTCTAATTCTCCCTTGAGAAGAAGTTCTGCCAACTTGTCTTCCACTTCTGTTTGTAGGGTTCTGCGAAGTGGACGAGCTCCCATCTCTGGGTCATATCCTTGATTGGCCAACAATTTCAGTGCTGAAGCTTGTAATTTCAAGTCAATACCTTTTTCAGCCAAACTTGCTACTAAAGGTTTAACCATAATCTTCACCACTTCTTGCATATGGTCGCTAGACAGGCTATGGAAGACCACCTTTTCATCAATACGATTGATGAATTCCGGTCTATAAGCCTTTTTCAGCTCTTCAAACATGCGTTTTTCCATATTTTCCTGGTCAAAACGAATGTCCTTGGCCCCAAAACCAACTGTCTTATCATCACGAAGGGCAGTCGCACCAAGGTTCGATGTCATGATGATAATGGTATTTGAAAAGTCAACCTTGCGACCCTTGCTATCTGTCAAGACACCATCATCCAAAACCTGCAAGAGAACATTAAAGATGTCTGGGTGAGCCTTTTCTACCTCGTCAAAGAGGAGAACAGAGTATGGTTTGTTGCGAACCTTCTCGGTCAACTCCCCACCTTCTTCATAACCCACATAGCCCGGAGGAGCTCCATTAAGACGGCTGGCTGCGAATTTCTCCATATACTCACTCATATCAAAGCGGATAAGGGCTGATTCGTCGTCAAAAAGAACTTCTGCCAGAGCTTTGGCCAATTCGGTCTTACCGACACCTGTAGGCCCTAGGAACATAAAGGAACCAATCGGACGCTTATGACTGCGAATCCCTGACTGGTTGCGGCGAATCGCACGGCTAATGCTTGAAACAGCTTGATCTTGACCGATGACACGTTTGTGGAGTTCCGCTTCCAAGTTCAAGTATTTCTTAGCGTCAGTTTGAGTCAGTTTTTGGACTGGAATGCCTGACAAGCGACTCAAGGTGGTCAAAATATCAGACTCTGTCACCAAGTCTTTATAGACAGGCGCTTCCTCTTCTTTTGAAATTAGCTGGGCTGCCTGTTTCCACTTGCCATCCATCAGGGCCTTATCAGCTGGACTCAAACCAGAATCGTCTGCTTTTACATGCTTCGTTTTATTTTGCACTGTTGCTGCCGCTTCATCCAAGAGGTCGATAGCAGAGTCTGGCAAGTGACGACTAGTCAAGTAACGATGGGCCATCTTGACAGCTGTTTCAACCGCTTCATCTGTGATTTGCACACGGTGATGTTTCTCATAAGTCACCTTCAAACCTTGCAAGATGGTCATACTATCTGCCACACTTGGTTCTTCAATCGTCACCTTGGCGAATCGACGAGAAAGAGCCGCATCTTTTTCGATGTGTTTTTGATATTCTTCCTGAGTGGTCGCACCAACCGTTCTCAAAGTTCCACGCGCCAAGGCTGGCTTCAAGATATTGGCCGCATCCAGAGTTGAGTCGATCCCACTACCAGAACCCATGATGGTATGGAGTTCATCGATAAAGAGAATCACTTGGCCATCTTCTTCAATATCCTTGATGATATTGTTCATGCGCTCTTCAAAGTCACCACGGAAGCGTGTCCCTGCAACGACATTCATCAAATCCAGCTCTAACACGCGCATCTTAGCCATTTCCGCAGGTACATCACCGCTAGCAATACGCTGGGCAAGACCAAGCGCCAGAGCAGTTTTCCCGACACCAGCATCCCCAACCAAGACAGGATTGTTCTTGGTTTTCCGGCTCAAGATTTGAATCATACGCGAGATTTCCTTATCCCGACCGATGACTGGCTCCAACTTGCCAGAACTCGCTTGCTCTGTCAAATCATGCGTATAGTCCTCTAGACCACCACTCGGAGTCTGGGGCATGCCCATCATATTAGCCATAGAATTTTGCTTGTCAGCTACTGTACGATGGCGTTGGCGTAGAGCCTTGAGATCTTCACGAGTCCATCCTGCTCGTTCTTCTAAATTTCGACGAAGGGCAGCAATCTTAACCTGATCTTTCTTGTCTTCATAAGAAAAACCAGCTCTCTCCAAGATACGAGTCGCCAAGGCATTGCCATCATGCAAAATCGCATAAAGGACATGCTCTGTCCCTAGCACCTTTGCATGGACCACTGACGCTACATATTCTGCCTCATCAAAGAGGACCTGCAAACGGTGAGAAAACGGCAATTCCGTAAAGGTTTCATCCTGGCTATAGTCCGTTTCAGTCAGTTCCAAAGCGACCTCTTCTAAACGGTCCATCTCATATGGATAATCACTTAAAGTTGCCCCTGCGACACTATAACTGTGATTGGACATGGCAATCAACAAGTGCCAAGATTCTAGGTAACGAGCTCCAAAATGGCCAGCAACCATGTAGGCACTTTCGATACATTCATTCAATGCTTTTGAATAGTTCATCTTACTTCCCTTTTCTATCTACCTCTTGTATGACCTGTCGTAGCATATTAGCTCGAAGGACTGGAGCTTCTTCTCCTAGAACGCGATCCAAAGCTACTGCCACCAGCAAATTCATCTCTTGCTTGGTCATCAATTGCTGCTCAACCAAAAGCTGCAGAATATCTTCATAAATTTCTTGACTAACTCGCTCACCAATTGAATAAAGCAAATCACGGAGCATTTCATGATGACTAGAAAACTCAATCCGTCCTATGCGAATGTAGCCTCCACCACCCCGCTTACTTTCAACCAAGTAGCCTCTACTTTCCGTAAAGCGTGTCTTGATCACATAGTTAATCTGACTAGGAACAACCTGGAATGTATCTGCTAACTGACTCCGTTGCAACTCTACAATTCCAGATTGATCTAAAATCGCCTTGATGTAGGCCTCAATATGATCCGATGTATTTTTAAATCTCATTACAAACCCACCTCTCTCTTTAAACCTTGACTATCTTTGACTATACTATCATTTAACACTCTATAAGTCAAATTTTTAGAGCTCAGCCCTTGAAAATACTGACTTTCTTTAAAAATACTAAGGCATTAGGACGCCTTGGTTTTTCTTGAAAGTTCCTAAAAAAGTCCACAAAAAAGAGCCCTAAAAAGGGCGTAATATTGACGAGTTCAGCAGGCAAGAAACTAGCACGGTCAAACGTGCTTTTTTATTACCTGGTAATATTATAGCATATCCTCTCAAACTTATATATAACAAGAATCCCGCAAAAGAAAAAGATAAAAGCATAGAGGATAGGGAAAAAGCTGTTCTTACTTTTATTTTATCAAATAGCAATATGAGAAGCAAGGATAAAAAGTCCTCAGAAATAAATCTAAGGACTTAAATAACGATGTGTTGGTTTGCTCACTTAATTAGTCTACTTAATACTATTCAATTATAGTTTACTTTGAAATGTTCTTAATCCTTTCTGTAAATTTTTGAATCGCATTCAGTTCTGCAGGTCTTAAATGAGGGTACGCCTTAGTCCTCCCCCCATTTCGTTTAATATGTCCAAATTCAAGTAAATGAGTAAGAGAGCCGTATTTAAAACTATATACGACCCAAACTCCATTTCTCACTCTTTTCTTACGCCATCCTTTTGAATATTTACCTGTTCTTTTAGGGCTAGTTTCCTTTAATTCTTTAACTGTTTCTTTAGCGACTTGCTCCGCAATTTTATCAACTTCTTCATTAACCTCTTCGCAATATTCTGCTAAAATATTTGCTAATTGTGCTGCTAAATCCATTTTCTAAAAACTCCTTCTATTTTTTTAAAATATCAACTTTTTACCCCCTTTTTGGTTGACAGCTTCCGACTTGGAAAAAGTTACCGCTCCCGGTACCTAAAATCAACGAAAATGCTTTACAAAGTGGGGGGGAGTGTCAATATCCTTTCAGTTCTATAAATCTTTTAGCGATTACTTTTCTTCGACTATTTATATAACGAGTAGTTTTATTTAGTTTCTCTGCCACGTCTTCCCAAGTCGCACCAGCTTCTAAATATCTCATTTTAAAAATGACTAGATCACTTTCAATTAAGTTTTCCATCAAGGTATCTACAACTAGTTTGAAGCCTTCTAAATATCTTAGTGTTTGGTCTTCTTCAATTCTAATGATTGTCGCTTCAGTAGGACTAGATACTGTCTTGCCTTTCCCACCAGTATAATCTTCAGCGCTATGTTTCTTATTATGTATTAGTTCCTGTCTTCTCAAATAAATTTTATTAGCAAGCGTTCTATACCGTCCTAACTCAATATCTATCCCGTCCAAGTCTCTGTTACTCAACTCGTACATAGGCAAGTACCTCCACTTAAATTTTAAAAATTTTTTATCTTGCAATTTGTCAAATTGTAAATTCTGTCAAACTGACAAAAAGCGCTAAAAGCCTTCCAACACTCCACTTATCAGGTATCATTGTTTTAAGTTTGACAACTCTTCAGTATGACAAGTTCAAGGGAAATTTCTTTAATTTATCCCCTCAGTTTCTCATATCTTACATTCTGTGAAACTCACTCCATTCTGTAAACCCCTGATATACCTTGCTTTCAAGCTATTACTTCTTTTCAGTTTATGCTTACTTTGTTATGTGAAACTTAGTAAAGCATAAAAGTAGGACTAGCGATATTTCTTTTGTTTGAGCCATATATCACTAGCCTTACTTAATTTGTTCCCTATTTTTCTAAATACTCTTTAATGTCCCGATATTCCTTAGAAAAATTCATCCATCCGCTAGAATCAGGGGTTAAGAATGGTAGGACAGTAAGCGGACTTACTTCTGTTCGATACGGCGATAGAGAATGTCTCTGACTTATTTCTCTGACTACACCTGTATGAATTTCTTCTACATCCTTCTTCAGTTCTTGAATTTCATCATATGCGTCCAAAATTCGTCTAAGTTTCTTTCGGTATTGTTTATAGATCTTCTTAGTTTCCATCCGTTGCTTAGTTTCTTTAAAAATGTATTCAAAGATGACTGCATTAGCTTCTGAAAAATCACTATCAAATTTTTCCTGAAGGCCATTAATAGCTTTTTCCATCTTTCCCAGCTGCTCTAAAGATTCTAAGTTATTTGACAAAAAAGAATCTATGTTCTCAAATGAAACTGCTTGATTGCCTAACAGGCTTTTCCTTTTTTCGCTTAACTGTTCTCGTGCTGAATTAATCTTACTTTTTTTATTATCTAGATCATCCAGTGTTTCAAATACTTGATTAATATCCATTTCTTTCTCCTAGTTCCATTGAATAAAGTAACCACAATCTGCTTCAACTTTTTTTACATCAAATCGGGTATGTAAAATCAACCGTTTCCCAAAATAGTCATTCGCATTCACCCAACTAAGTGTATCTTTCTTGCGATCAAACAAAGTAACAAAATTTTCTAGATCTCCGATAAAGCCTTTTTTGTCACCTTTGTTCCCTAATGTCGTATCATCTACAATTAAAAAGTTATCTACAAAGAATGTTTCACTTGTCCCTGTCTCTTTATCAACTTTAAGAAGATAATTTCCTGAAGTGTCTTTCATTTTGTCTAAGACATTAAATAGTGATTGACTAATAACCATAGATACATTGCGCTCTGGATTGATTAAAGAAACAATAGATTTCAAGTCGTCCATACTTGTAGCAGTCTGCACTTTCGCAGTTTGGAGAATTTTCCCAATCTCTCTATTTCGTGTTCTACGTTTTAATTTAATAATCTTCTTACCAAGAAAATCCGTTAAATTATATTGGCCATCGTCTAATTGTTCCTGTGAAAAATCAAGTTTTCCACTGAATAATTTAACTAAGTAATCAACGCTGATAGTTTTCTTTTTATCTGCTTCTGTTCTCTCAGCCGAATTTTCGCTAACTTCTTGTAATGAATCAGATTCAAAGTCAGTTACTTCATACTTCCCACCACGGGTACGAGTCTCAATAACATTTACTAGATCAACCAGCTCTTTACGTTGATGTTCATCTTCATAACTATCAAGGATTGGTTTTTCAATGAGTACATGATTATTTTCTACGTTCATCCCTCTAGTGTTATAACCTGTACTTCGGATATAAGCTTCTAAATTTTCTTTTTGTTTAACTAAGTTAGTTGTCATTTTTTTCTCCTTCATCTTTTAATATCTGATTTTTGTTTATAATTTTTTCTAAAATTCTTTGCTCTTAGTTTTTCTTTTATGACTCTCCGAGCCTTTAGAATCATTTTTTCTAGATTTTGATTTGTCTTGTTTGTTAGCATATTTTTCTAGTATTTCTTGTTTCCGTTGTTCTAAGCTATCATCTTCTTTTTTACACTGAGAAAAGATTTTCTGTCTTTTATCTGGATCCATAGAAAACTTATTGGCTACTACATACCCTAAAGAAGTATCTCCTGACATCTCCCTCACCCCCTTTCTATGCAAACAAAAAGGGACATACCACTAGCATTATATGCTTACGGTATGTCCCTGAGTTGTTCTCAATAGACTTATTTTTTAGTTTCTTTTTTGACTAGATGGGTAAATTTTCCATCTGAGTAGAATAAAGTTATCTCTCCAAACCTTGGAACTTTTTCTATCTCTATTATACCACATTTTTCGTAGACAACAAAGCCTTTTTCTGTTGAAAATCGCATTTTATCATCATTCATTGATATTCTCCCCTCACTGTGTTTATAGTGTATCTCTTATCTTTGATTGTAAAAGCCTTGAAAGTGTTCCCTTCTAAACCTTTCAAAATTCTACTTGAATTTCTAGCATTGTATACCGTCCGCAGTTCACTACTATCTAGGTTCGTGTTGAAAATCGTAGTTTCTCGATTATTGATAATATCAAACAAGAAATCCTGTTCCCAATCGCTCTTAGGGGTTACCGTCCCATTTTTTGCCCCCAGGTCATCAATGATTAGAAAATCAACATCAACAAGCTTTTTAACCGCCTCATACTCTGTTAAGTTTGCATTTCTTCCATAAGCCCAGCCTTCTTTTATCTGCTTTATAATCTCGGTTAAGCTGACAAATAAGACACTCTTAGGCTCGTTCTTCTCTCTGAAGCTCTCATTGATTTCTTTGGCCAGGGCAAGCGATAAATGACTTTTTCCTATTCCTGTGCTACCACTGATTAAAGTATTTCCCGTCATACCTGCAAGGTACTTCTGGGCTTGACCTTTTACAAACTCTAACATCTGACGCTCCTCTGTCGTCTTAACAAAGAAATTATCAAATGTTGCCCCCTTCAACTCGTTAGGAATCGTACTATCACGCATTAAGACATCATAAGTTTTAAAGTAAGCCTGTCTGTCCTCAAACTGCTGTAACAAGTCTTGCTCTTTTTGTTTAATCTCTCCCTTCACACACTCTGGGCAAAAAGCTTGTACTTTTCTTTCTGAACTCCCTAACACTGGTACAGAAATTTCCCAATAATTTACCTGGTGAATATCGCAAACCGTATCCAATATTTTTCTGTTATTAAATTCTTTAAATTGTTCCTTCATCTTTGCAACTCCTAAAATGGTAGATCTGGAAAGTTGTCTTCAGACTTCCCTTTTATGGTTTTAGGCTTTTGATTCAAATAACCATCAAACTTAGATCCGAAAAGTGTTTCTGGTCTCAGATATTTAGAAAATTCAGGACTATCCTTCCATTCTGCCGTTTTTATATCTATCACCTGTTTAAAATCTTCAAGTGTATAGCCTTCTTTGAATCGTGCTAGTAAAAGCCTTTTTGTCTTATCAACAAACTTATACCTCTTATTAGCTACTTGATTCAGATAAACAATAGGAATCCAAAGTTCTTTATATTTTGTTTTCTCTAAATCTTTTATAGCTGTTTCTTCAAGCCAAGTAGGAAAATTGTAGTCGGGATTTCCCGACAATATATTATCTAAATATAAATTATTACTCTTACTACTAACTCTATTCTCTTTCTCTATCTCTGTTGGACATGAGTTGGAAATAGTCTTTTTATTTTGGACATTCTCCAATTTTGGTATATCTTGACTATTTTTTCTTTGGTCTCGCTTGTATTTTGCCCAGTTTGTTTCACTCTCAACCATGGCTTTTGCTTGTGATAATGTAGCATGGCCATCATCATCGATCTGAATTAGTCCGCATTTTGTAAAATATGCAAGCGTCATATTTATATCATCTTCAGAGACATCCAGTTTTAAAGCTAATTCCTGTACCAAACTATCAAAATATCCTTCATAGTACAAAATACAATCATCTTCTAAACTTTCCAACATAAGACGGATATAAATCACTGTCATAGTGTAGCCACCAGGCATATTTTTAAGTCGCTTAATAAAAAGATTATCAAAAAACTTCTTATCAACTTTTAACCAAAAATATATTTTAGTCTTTGCCATCATCTACCCCCAGGAACTTCAAAATGTCCGTAACTTTGTAATAGACTTTTCTAGTATCTTCAATAGGCGGTATATACTGCGGTAGTCCTGCACCTTCCCATTTTGTCAAGGTTTTATCTCCTATACCCAGTTCTTCCTTTAGTTCCACCTTGCTAATCAAATCTAATCTTTTTTGTGGCACTTTCTCATGGCTTTTTAAATACCGTTCCACTGCTTCCAAAATCTTAGACTTTAAATCTTCAATCATTTTTTCAAACATCTTAGTACCCCCATGGCTTAACACCTGCAAGCTAAATATATCGCCCATAATCAGGGTTTAATTCCTCGCTAGTCGTTTCTATCGTCTGTGTACTCTCTCGCTCGATTTGAGCGCTTTTTTGCGGTCTCGACGGTTTAGATAAAGTAGTAGGCAAAGCAGTAGCAAAGTAAAGACAATAGACTGCGTATTGCTTAATTCTAGTTCATTCATGCTATGCCCTCGCTTGGTAATTCTTGATATATAAATGTTGGGCTTGATGTCCCATATTTTGGAAAGCTTCAACTTCCTTGATAGATACTTTTTTATTGATAAAATCAACGATAAACTGGAATAGGTTTGGTTCATTTTCATTTAAATCAACCATAAAGTTATCAAATTCTGTTTGTGTCATTTTTCTTATGTCTGGTGTTATCATCTGACTTGTACCCCAATTCTTCAAAATTCTCACAATTAAGGAGATAAACTGCAATCCCGTCCAACTCTCTATAGAGTTGTTCCATCTGGTCACGAATAACGGCCAAACCCTCTTTCATCTGTCCAGATAAGATAGCAGTATCTGCTCCGTTATTTTTCGCCATTATCAGCGAATTGCTCAACTGTCTAACTAATTCAATTCTGGGAAGCACATCTCCAAGTCTGCCCCCTTGCTCTTGAATTTCCTTTATGTTTAATGTCATATTGTTTTCCTGTGCCTTTTTCCTGCTTTTTCCTATATTGGATTGTTTCACCACCCCAAACGCTGGGCGATTGCCCCTAGTTGGCGGACGCATGTAGTGATGTTTCGTGGGTGATCCACCCACATTTTTGCTAAACAAGTGCTTAGAATCACCGTGTCAGCACTTGATTTCAAAACCTTTTCTAATTGCTTGCCTGCTCTTCGGTTTTTCTTTAGGTATTTGATAGAATAGATATTTTTTGCTATAATCAGAGCATAGAAAAAATTTCTATACCTTGAATCTCGTCGCTTGCTCGCCTTGGCCAAAATTTGAGCAAGTGATTTTTTTATTTTCTTTTTGCATGATTACTACCCGACTGTGGTTTATAAAGCAAGTCTTTACTTTCGATAAGATCCAGAATCCAGCTGAATCCCTGCTCCACCATTTCAAGAAATGCGCCCAGGTCTTCACTCTCCAGGTTCTCGTAGTTCATACAAAGATATTCGGCTAGTTGTCTGTCTTTCTCAACTAGCTTTTTAAAATCCTTGGGATACTTGGGAATTTCTAACCCCTTGGCATTTTTAACTGTCTTAAAATCATTTTCCATTTTCTATACTCCTATACTTTAAAAATGAATTCCTTAATTTCTGAATATCCCCTATTCAAGTTAATCATAGCTATTGCCATATCTTCCAAACGTTGGTAGTTTGTCAGCTCTACACTTGTTAAGCCATCAATACCGTTCTTACTTTCTCGCTCCTTCATGAGTTGCGCTTTATTCTTCCCTGTCACTCCCTTTAGTAGTAAGTTTGTAAGGGTACTATAGGCGTGCTTAGGTGCTTTCTCCCATGCTTGGATAGCTTCGGTTAAGCTTTTGCGCTTTGGCTTTTCCAGTTCTCTTTGAAGATAGCGTTTAGAAAGTTCATCACGCATTTCAAAGAAGGCTTTGACTAGGTTGGTTTTGAAGTTGGCCACTTGCTCAGTATTTTTTAAGAATGTAACTAACAAGGTCGCTTGTTGCTCATTCAAAATATAATCCTTAGTATTCTGGCCACTTTCCATAGCTTGGATTTTAAATCCAACCTTTCCGAACCCTTCAAACCTTGCTTGATGTTTGCGGATTGTCTTGGTTATTGTGTGATGCTGTAAGTTTGTACACTCTGCCACAATACTGCTCAGTGTATACGGCTCTTTCTTGCCGTCTATATATACTAGTTCCATAAGTTTCCTTTCTTCTTGTTGCTCGTGCTTGCCACCTAAAACAGTACCAAGGTAAATCATTGAGGTAGGGAAAATTTAGGAGAGAATAAACCCCTACAAACCCTTGATACTGCCATAGGTAGCAAGCAAATCACTCTATCAAATATTTAACTAGACCCGTTTATCAATCCCCAGTGGTAAAGCACCACATGAGAAATCTGTAAATGTAGAGTAGTATTACGATTAGTTCGCTCCTTTCTAATAATCTTCAGCAAGCCACTGCATGGCTTTTTGATAAATACTAGGCTTTACTTCGCCACCGTCTCGAATTTTTCGATAGGTAACTTGTGTAACTCCGATTTCTTCGCCTGCTTGCTTTGCAGTCAATTTCTTATCTGCTTGCTTTCGGCGGATCGCTTTTGCTTGTGTTGAGGTAATAAGCAATGAAGTTCCTCCTTTCTTTCGCTAACTATTTGTTAGCTTTCTTGTAGTATAGCGTATTTTTTGTTAGCTGTCAATGATTAAATAACAAAAAGTGAATTTTTTGTTAGCTTTTTATTGTTTTGTGATATAATTAAAATTGAGGTAATATATATGAACAGACTAAAAGAATTAAGACAAAAAAAAGGCGACACACAAGAGGTCGTCGCTAAAGCTATGGGCGTGACCCGTAGAGGTTACCAAAAATGGGAAAACGGAGAAAGCCAAATCAAACCAGATAAAGCCCAGCAACTAGCTGACTACTTTGGGGTAAGCGTTGGGCATCTATTGGGGTATGAGGATTATATCACTATTCAAAATGAAGCATTTGATAGCTATAGAAATATGGCAAAATTATTACTCACCAACCCAGATTTTAAAAATATAATTTCAGAATATGATGAAACTAATCGAAAAAACGGTAAGCGGGATTTATCTCTTTTTGTACAAGCTGAAAGCCTTCCCATAATCGAACAAGATATTAAGGATCTTATTCTTGAAGAGTGGGAAAAAACTCAACCCGAAGATAATTATGAAGAAATCGACGGGACTCTTTCTGATAATATTTCAAGAATCTATATAGCTCTTGGACAATTGCCACTACTTTTTCAAAATTTTTTCGGTTCTTTTCTAACCCTGTCAACATCTGATAAAAAAATCGTTATGCAACTAGTAAATAGTCTATACGAAAAAAATAAAGATATAGGTATCATAAAAGAGCATACTGATAAAAAATAATTTAGAATTTACTTAGAATTATCTAATTAAAAACTAATAAGGAGTGACCCCATGGGATTTTTTGACACTGTAAAACAAGAAGGTAGTTTTTCTACTGCTTCTGGAGTAAATGGACTACACTACGTTGTCCTTCAAGTAACCTTAAAAGAGAAATTTTTTGGTACTGGATCAGGAAATTTGACAGAATTAGAAAACGTCATTAACACCCAAGTAGCAAAAGGTTATCGCCTTCATACCATCACAACCGCCAATGGTGGAAGCAAAGGTTTAGGCGGTGGTGACCGCATTCAAGCCACAATGGTATTTGAGAAGATTCTATAAAAATTCCCCATCTTTTATTAGAAAACATCAGCATATAGGAGGCTACTTATGAAAAAATTACTAAGCACATCAGCTATTTTACTTTCTGCTACCGTCCTAGTGGCTTGCTCTAACAATCAATCAACTACTAAAGATAGCTCGGAGCAACCAAAAACGGAGCAAAAAAACACTACTTCAACAAACGTTAAAACCAAAGTAGATAACAGTAAGTACGACAATCTAATTTCTGAAATCAAATCAAAATTAGATCCTGAATCAACTGGAGCAATAAGCGTTAAAATTCAAAATAACGTAATCGATTCAGATTCATCCGAACCACATGATACAATCATAATTTTGCTAACTGGAACTGCTAAAGATAGCGCAAAAGAGACTATGGACGCAATCAATTCAAATTCTGCTACAACTAATCAGCAAAATGCAATTACCGTATTTCGGATGTCTATATCTGAGTTTGCTAAAAAATTACCAGACGACAATACTACTCTTTCCCTTGGGTATGAAAAATCTGCTGATCAATACGACTTAATCGCAAAATCTTCAAAACAAAAAGATTTTATCCCTGTTGGAGAAATCATCGTAAATTAAAAAACTCCCCCATATTCGCCAATAACGCCCCTATTTCTAAGGTCTATTGTGCAAAAACAGGGGAAATTGAAGAATAGAAAGCCGATTTTACAGACTAAAACGCAAAAATAAGCGAAATTGACAAATAGAAAAAGACAAGCCTGCTACTGCTAACTTGTCTGACAATGCAATAAAAGCAACGTTCCCAGCGTTGAGTTTTTTCGATACTCAAAAATTTTTAAAAAACAAACTAAAAATATTGACAAAAACTAAAAATTACAGTATTATTAGGCAATGAGAAGAGTTTCTGCTCCCAAGGGAACAGAGTACGCGAAACACCGCCTAGTGCTACTAGGTGGTGTTTTTGTATACAAGGAATATATATGAAACCATTTCAAACATTAGATGAACAAATAAAACTTCTCCAGTCTAGAGGTTTAGAAATAGATAACATAGAAGAATGCAAAAGATACCTTCTAACTAACAACTATTACAACGTCGTCAACGGATATAGTAAGTTTTTTCAAACATCAAAAGATAAATTTATAGCTGGTGCAGACTTTAGAGAAATAGCTGCAACACACTTTTACGATAAAGAAATTAAATCAGCTTTTTTAAAAGCAATTATAGATGCAGAAAAACACTTTAAATCCGTACTGGCATATCGTTTTTCAGAATCATATCCAAAGCCATACTCTTATCTAGATATTAATAATTTTGAAACACAAAAAGATGCAAAAAGGCTCGCACAAATTACAAATTTAATCAGTATATTAGCTAGAATACTCAATGATTATAATAGGGATAAGCAAAACAATTCTATAAAACACCACTATAAACAACATGGCGTTGTTCCTTTCTGGGTTATCATCAATGAACTTACACTAGGGCAAGCATTTAACTTTTATAGAAATCTAAACACTGATATAAAAAATCAGATAGCTAGAGATTTATCACCATTCTTGCAAGAAAATATTGAATACATCCAAAATAGACCTAGTAAAGACCTTTTAAGCGGAAAGGCTTTAGAAAGTATTATTAAAAATATACTAGAAATTAGAAATATCACTGCTCATAATAATAAGCTTTTCAATTATAAATGCCGTGAGAATCTTCCACAACTAGCTTATTTCCACTATTACAATAACAATGCCAATACATCAAGACAATCTGTATATTATGTTTTTCTTGCCTTGCAATGTCTACTTGCGTGCACACAATACGCTCAATTACATAACACTATTATTAAAAGAACCAAAGCTCTAAATAAAAAAGCACACTCCATTGAAGCCGGCATTGTATTGGACACACTTGGATTTCCGAATAATTGGTATAATATCACTGACAAATTAAGGTAGAACTACTTGCAATATAGGGGATTTTTAAAAACTTCATATAAGCCCCATATCCGCCTTGTTTCATACTCTGGTATTATTTACCGTCTGACTGCTTAAAATCGAAAATAGAGGGGTTCTCGTAACTCCTAGCCTGGTATAAACTCAAAACCTTTTCTAATTGCTTGCCTGCTGATGGAAAAAGGAGTTAAAACCATGAAAATTATACAACACACGAAAAAAGACGGATCAGTAGTCTACCGCTCTAGTATCTATCTTGGCATTGATTCTGTAACTGGTAAGAAGGTCAAGACTACCATATCGGCACGAACAAAGAAAGAACTCAGAAACAAGACCACCCAGGCTAAGGTAGAATTTCAGAAAAACGGCTCTACACGGAAACAACACTCACATATAACAACCTATAGCGAACTTGTGGACTTATTTTGGCAAACCTACCAGCATACCATAAAGACTAATACGCAGATAAAGATAAAAGGTTGCTTAAATAACTACCTCTTACCCTCATTTGGTACTTATAAACTAGATAAGCTTACTCCTGTTATTATCCAAACTCAGGTAAATAAGTGGGCGGATGAGTACAATCAGGACGGAACGGGGTATAAAGAATACAATCACCTTCATGCCTTAAATAAACGTATA
Organism: Streptococcus sp. 959; assembly: GCF_013277075.1. GTDB lineage: Bacteria > Bacillota > Bacilli > Lactobacillales > Streptococcaceae > Streptococcus > Streptococcus pseudopneumoniae_C. The sequence continues at coordinate 57,115 of NZ_VMMF01000002.1, read as the reverse complement.
CTACAGTATGGGGTTTCTATCCAGGCATTAGACAATAACCCTGCTCGTGATGTTGTCATTCCTAGAAAGATAACAAGAGATAAACAAGAAATTAAATACTTTCAAGATCAGGAACTTAAAAACTTCCTCTCCTATCTCGATAGCCTAGAAAATACCTTTATCAATTTTTATGATACTGTGCTTTATAAGACGCTCCTAGCTACTGGACTGCGTATCCGTGAATGTCTGGCCTTGGAATGGTCTGATATTGACCTGCAGAACGGAACAATCGATATTAACAAAACGCTCAACATTTTAAACCAGGTAAACAGTCCTAAGACAAAATCAAGCTATAGAGTTTTAGATATCGATCATAAAACAGTGCTCATGCTTCGTCTCTACCGAGCAAGACAAGCAGAAAACGGTAGAAACATTGGCTTAACCTATGAGAAAGTATTTTCTGATAGCTTTGACAACTATGTCAATACTCGAAAGGTTGATTATCGCCTACATAAGCACTTGAAAAACGCTAACTGTACTGATTTAGGCTTTCATGCTTTCCGACACACTCACGCTAGTATCTTGCTTAATGCCGGTCTACCCTACAAGGAAATACAGACACGGCTTGGCCATGCAAAAATATCTGTAACTATGGACACTTACAGCCATTTATCAAAAGAGAACCAAAAAAGAGCAGTCTCATTCTTTGAAACTGCCCTCGAAAAAATAAAAAGTTCTTAAAAAAGTCCACAAAATAAAAAAAAGCGATACATAAAACCCTTATGCATCAACGATTATAGAATGTTTTCGGTATAATTGACTATTATACCGAAATTTTCTCATTTTTAAAAGAAAAAGGGCGCTGGTAAAGGATAATCTTCACCAACTCCCTATTTTTCTACTTATCTAAGCCTAATTCTGCCAAGATTTGACGTTTGTAGGCAATCTTTTGGACTTCCTTGTCCTCATCTCCAGACCAATCTAGTTTAATTTCTGAAACAATCTGCCCAGGGCGATTTTTCAAGATATAGATGCGATCGCTGAGATTGAGGGCCTCCTCGATACTATGCGTGATGATTAAGGTTGTTAGATGCAACTGCCTGTGAATCTCAAGGTACCAAGCGTGGAGTTCCATCTTGGTCATCTCATCCAAGGCGCTAAAGGCCTCATCCAAGAGAAAGAGCTTGTGCCCAAAAAGATAGGTACGAAGCAAGGCCACACGCTGACGCATCCCCCCACTCAGTTCATGAGGATATTTATCCCTTACAGTCGTCAACTGAAAGGTTTCAAGAATTTCATCCGCGCGGGCAATGGCTTCCGCCTTATCCACTTTTTGAATCAAGAGGGGCAGGATGATATTGCCAAGCACCGTCTTGTGCTCCAAGAGCAAATCCTTTTGCAACATATAACTAACGCGCCCCTTAGGATTTTCCTCACCGTCAAGGACAATGCGCCCTGACTGGACTTCTAAAATCCCAGCGATTAGATTAAAGAGGGTGGTCTTTCCAACACCACTTGGACCTAGGATAGAAACCACTTCACCTGAAGTCACCTGCAGGTTAATGTCCTCTAAAATCCTATCTTGACCATAGGCATAACTGACGTGTTCTAGTCTAATTTCTGTCATTATTTCACAAATTCGTTGGTGAAGCCTTTGTCTGTCAAGTCTTCTTTAAGGATACCATTTTCTTTATCCCATTTGTAGAAGGCGTTCCAGCGAGCTGCATCAAATTGACCCCATTTTTCCTTGTCGCTTGCGTATTCTTTTGACAAGTATTTTTGAGATTCGATGACAAAGTCACGTTTTTCCTGAAGTTCAGGTGCATTTTTGATGAGGATATCAGCTGCTTCTTCTGGATGCTCCATGGCATATTGGTAGCCTTTTTTAATAGCTTGGATGACTTTACGAGCTTCTTCTTTGTTGTCTTTCAAATAGTCGTTGTTTGCGATGATAACTGGTGAGTAGTAGTCAAATTCTTTAACGTAGTCTTTCAAATACATGAAATTAGCATCTACACCTTGAGATTTAGCAAGGATACCATCCCAACCGTAGTAAATCCAAGCAGTGTCAAAGACGCCATTGGCAATCGGTGTGATTGAGTTTGAGTCGTTGTTTGGTACTTTTTCGACCTTCTCAAAGTCCCCACCTTGTGATTCTACCAAGGTTTTCAACATAGCAAGCTCAGTTGGGTCATTCCAAGTTCCGTATTTCTTACCAACCAAGTCCTTCGGACTGCTTACATTGTCAGATTTACGAGAAATAATTCCTGATGTATTGTGCTCAACGATAGCTGCAACGGCAGTAATTCCTGCACCTTTTTCTAACTTCTTAGCCATGTAGTCTTGGAAATACACTGCAAATGGCGCCTTACCATTGATAACCAAGTCAGAAGAACTTTCTTCTGGTGGCAATTTCAAATCAACATCCACTCCAGCTTCCTTGAAATAGCCTTTTTCCTTGGCTACATAAAGCCCTGTGTGGTTGGTATTTGGTGTCCAGTCTAGGATAAAGTCAATTTTCTTGAGTTCTGCCTCTTTGTTGTCCTTAGAAGCAGTTCCTTGACCACAAGCTACAAGCACAACAGCTACAAGAGCTGTCACAAGCGTTAAAAACACTTTCCATGTTTTTTTCATTTTGATTTCCTCTTTTCTTTTTTGAAACATTCTAATTTTACGAATGTTTCCATTTAATAACATATTTTTCACTAATATCGACCAGCTTCATACCCAGAAGACTGATAATCGATACCAGAATAATAATAGCGAACATAGTATCATACTGAAACAGTTTCTTGGACTGAATCATATAAACACCAAGACCCTCAAAGCCTCCCAACCACTCAGATACCACTGTTGTGATAAAGGCGTAGGAGACGCTAACCCTTAGTCCTGCATAAAAGTAAGGCAGGCTGACCGGGATTTTAAAATGCCACAGGATTTGCCAAGGATTGGCTCGCATCAGACTAAACAAGGTCAGCATATCCTTATCACAATGCCTAAAACCATCTAAAATACTGACGATGATAGGGAAGGTCGTCGTCAAGATAATCAAGACAATCTTGGGCAAAATCCCATAACCTAGCCACAAAACCAGGATAGGGGCTATGGCAATGGTCGGAATAGTCTGAACAACCACCATCATAGGGTAAATCAGGTCATTAAGCCAAGTCAAACTGTCCATAAGCACAGCCATGAGACAGGCAATCAAGACTCCCAAAACCAGCCCCAGTAAAGCCACTCTCAAGGTGGCCCAGCTATGGTGCCAGAGAAATTCTCTGTCACGAACAAATGACAGGAGAATTTCAAGAGGTGTCGGCAGAATAAACTTGGGGAGAAGTTTAAGCAAACCTGCTAACTGCCAGATTGACAAGACTACTAGAAAGCCCAATAGACTAATGTGTCGTCTCAGTATACTTTTCAAGTTTCTCATCAATACTTAAAATCTCTCCTACATTTATTTTGACATTAGCAAAGACATTATCTGCCTCCTGCCCTGCCACTTCCAGCGCTTCTTTGAGAATACGCATGAGCTCATCAAACTCCCCTTCCAAGACCGTTTCAAATGGTGTCACCACCATGGTCACTTCTTGATCTTGCAGATAAGCAATGACCTGATCGATAACAGCTATCCGATCAATCCCCTGTGATAGGGGTAAAACTTGCAAGGCAATGCTTGCTTTCATAAAAACCTCCTCTTCTTGTTTTCCTTTGACCAAAAGAAAAACCTTTACCATATATGGAAAAGGTCAAGAATAGACTAAGTATCGTTCCCTACGCTGGCATTACCCAGATCAGGTGCGGTCGAAGTTTAACACTTCCTCTCAGACTGTACACAGACTCCCATATATTATATGGACATATGATAGCGCAAAACAAAAAAAATGTCAAGGAAACTGCTTACAGAAAAAGTAGGAAAAATTTCCTACTTTTTCTATACTCTCACACCATCACTATTTACTCTGTAGCCATCCACCGTTGTATTAACAGCTAAGGCACCTGAAGAGTAAGAATAATACCACTTACCAGAGACTTGGTACCAGCCTGTTTTCATTGCCCCTGAGCTATCTAGATAGTACCACAGACCATTTTCCTTTAACCATCCTGTCTGCATTTCACCAGATGATTTCAAATAATACCAACTAGAACCGTCTTTCAGCCATCCTGTTGATTTAGAACCATTTGATTTGAAATGATACCAACTACCATTTATTTTCTTCCAACCAACAGTCAGAACATCATTGGAACTACCTTCTGTTTGATTCTGCGATGACGCAACCTCCTCTAACTGAATATAACGACGACTTCCACTATAAGATATATAACTCAACCACTTGTACCCATCTTTTTCAAGTACCTGATCATAATGAACACTCTCACCTGGAGAATAATATGCAATTGAAGTTGCACTAACTAAAGGTTGATTTTTTATAGCTGCCTTATTCTTAAAATAATGAGTTCCTCCTGTCGAAGACGAAGGTTGACTATTGAATACTTTGCTACTACTTACTACATTACCTCCCTCCAAATCTTTAAAATGAATAAATCCTGTCATCGTATTCGCTTTTATAGTTCGTTTATTATAGGATCCTGTATAACCATAGTTGTATTCCTCAATTTCTATATTATCCCCCATTACATTTGAAACCCAGGCAACATGACCATATCCTCCTGCAGTAGACCAAGCAATAGATCCAATAGCTGGTGTATTATCTACACGATATCCTTCACGACGAGCACGATAACCCCATTCATTCGCATTTCCATAAGCTCCTGTAATCTCAAAACCGTTGACACTACTCAAGCGAAAGGCTGCAAATGAAGTACACTGACGAGAGTACATGCGCCACTTATCAATCTCCTGACTCCCATTTTTATAATAAGCAGGATAATCATCCCCACGCGCAATCGATCCATTTCCTCCAGAATAGGCATATACACTATCACTCGCTGCTAGCATCAATCCTACTACTAAAAAAGGAACAACCTTTTTAGCTGATTTTCTAAAAGAAAATCCTGTCTCTGTTACTTTGAATGGTAAAACTTTCATTCTTCCTCCTTGAAAAATAATATAAATTGAAGATTACCTTCACTTAAATTATTCGGAGAAAAAAGAAAAAGTGAGAAAATTTCTCACTTTAGTCAAGATAATGAATCAAATTCTTTTCTGTAAGGATATCTGAGTAAGTAAAGGATTCAACGTAAACATTAGCTTGTTTATCTCCTTCAACATTTCCAAATTCCACAATAAATAGGGATGGATAAACTTCAATTAACTTACCCAATCTATTTTTTTGGCGCTTACGCCCATTTTCCAAAGTCATTTCAATTACATGACCCTCATGCGCCTTGATTTCCTCTTTAATTTTTTTCATCTTAGCTACATCTGTAAATGCATCTGTCATCTTATTTCCTCCCTTTTTGAAATACTTGAAAATTTATTGTATTCTTTTTGGAAAATTAATTCCACTGTTCCACGAGCTCCACTACGGTTTTTCTCGATAATAACTTCTACCTTATTGTTTGGTATGCCTTCCTCTTCTTCACCACCACGCTCATAGTAGTCGTCGCGATAAAGAAAGGCTACGATATCAGCGTCCTGCTCAATAGACCCAGATTCACGAATATCAGACAAGACTGGTCTCTTATCCTGACGTTGTTCTACACCACGAGAAAGCTGACTTAGAGCGATCACTGGAACTTTCAGTTCTTTTGCTAGGATTTTCAACTGACGTGAAATTTCTGAAACTTCTTGTTGACGATTTTCTCGGCCTGTACCTGTAATCAATTGCAAGTAATCTATCAAAATCAAACCAAGATTGCCCGTTTCTTGAGCAAGTTTACGTGAGCGAGAACGAATTTCCGTAATCCGAATCCCTGGCGTATCATCAATATAGATACTTGCATTAGCTAGATTACCCTGAGCAATGGTATATTTTTGCCACTCCTCATCAGTCAATTGCCCTGTACGGATAGAATGGGATTCCACCAAACCTTCTGCCGCCAACATACGATCCACTAGACTTTCCGCACCCATTTCCAGTGAGAAAATAGCTACCGTCTTGTCCAACTTAGTCCCAATATTCTGAGCAATATTCAAGGCAAAGGCTGTCTTACCAACCGCAGGACGGGCTGCTAGGATAATCAACTCCTCCTCATGAAGTCCAGTCGTCATATGATCCAAATCACGATAACCTGTCGCAATACCTGTAATATCAGTCGTTTGTTGAGAGCGAGCCTCCAGATTTCCAAAGTTGACATTCAACACATCTCGAATGTTCTTAAAGCCACTTCGATTAGCATTTTCGCTGACATCAATTAACCCTTTTTCTGCCTGAGCAATGATTTCATCAGCTGGTTGCGAAGCCTCGTAAGCTTGATTGACAGACTCTGTCAACTTGGAAATTAATCGCCGTAACATAGCCTTTTCTGCAACAATTTTAGCATAATACTCCGCATTAGCAGAAGTTGGCACAGAATTGACAATCTCAACCAGGTAAGACAAGCCACCAATATTCTGTAAATCACCTTGATTATCAAGAATGGTACGAACCGTTGTTGCATCTATGGCATCGCCACGATCGGATAAATCGACCATAGCTTGGAAAATCAAACGATGGGCATACTTAAAAAAGTCCCGAGACTCAATAAATTCTCTCACAAAAACAAGCTTACTCTCATCAATAAAGATAGCCCCCAAAACGGATTGTTCAGCTAAGATATCTTGAGGTTGTACTCGTAACTCTTCTACTTCTGCCATCAGACTTCCCTTCCTTTTACAATCTTGTCAAGAAGGTGTAAACTTATCCTTCCTTCACACGAAGATTGATTACACTTGTGATATCTTGATAAATTTTCACTGGTACATCAATCAAACCAACTGCTCGAATCGGAGCTTGTACTTGAATATGACGTTTATCAATCTTAATTCCAAATTGCTTTTGCAATTCTTCTGCAATTTTCTTATTGGTAATAGAGCCAAAGGTACGACCATCTGGACCAACTTTTTCAACAAATTCTACAACAGTTTCTTCAGCTTCAAGTTGGGCTTTAATTGCTTTTGCTTCTGCAATCATCTCAGCGTGAGCTTTTTCTTCAGATTTTTGTTTACCACGAAGTTCACCTACAGCTTGGGCAGTCGCTTCTTTTGCTAGGTTCTTTTTGATAAGAAAGTTTTGCGCATACCCTGTTGGTACTTCCTTAATTTCGCCTTTTTTACCTTTTCCTTTGACATCTGCTAAAAAGATTACTTTCATTCTTCTTTCTCCTTTTCCTTTATTTCATTTAATACAATTTCTGTCAGTTTTTCACCTGCTTCTGACAAGGTTAAATCTTTAATTTGAGCTGCTGCCAAATTAAAGTGGCCTCCACCTCCCAGCTCTTCCATGATTCGTTGTACATTCAGTTTACTACGACTGCGAGCTGAGATAGAGATAAATCCTTGTGTATTCTTCGCAAGAACAAAACTCGCTTCAATACCTGACATAGCTAACATGGCGTCTGCTGCCTTACTAATAACAACTGTATCATAGCATTTCGAGTCCGTAGCCTCTGCTAACAATACATCAGAACCTAATTTACGCCCCTGTAAAATCAGTTCATTGACCTCACGATATTCTTCAAAATCTGTCGCAGCGATTTCTTGGATAGCAATACTATCACTTCCGCGCGTTCTGAGATAGCTAGCAACATCAAATGTCCGACTAGTCACTCGTGAGGTGAAATTTTTAGTATCCAGCATCATACCAGCCATCAAGACACTTGCTTGCATACGACTCAAACGATTTTTCTTAGAATTCTGGAACTGAATCAATTCCGTTACCAACTCACTGGCACTGCTTGCACCACTTTCGATATAAGTGATAACTGCATTGTCTGGGAAATCCTGATCCCGTCTGTGGTGGTCAATAACAATAGTTTGAGTAAACAAATCATAAAATTCTTTTGATAATGTTAAGGCTGTCTTTGAATGGTCTACAAGAATCAACAAAGAACGATTGGTCACCATCCCCATTGCATCCTTAACAGACAACAACTTCGTAACTCCTTCTTTTTCTAAGAATGTAACAGCTCGTTCAATATCCGGAGACATTTGTTCTTCGTCATAAAGAGCATAACTATTTTCAGTCACATTACTAGCAAATAACTGCATACCTACAGCAGAACCCAAAGCATCCATATCTAGATTTTTGTGACCAACTACAAAAACTTGATCTACACTTCGAATCTTATCTGAAATAGCCGTCATCATAGCGCGCGTACGAGTTCGTGTACGTTTGATTGAAGCAGCAGACCCACCACCAAAATAAACTGGATTTTTCGTTTCGTTGTTTTCCTTGACAACCACCTGGTCGCCACCACGCACCTCAGCCAAGTTCAAGTTGAGCAAAGCAACTTTCCCTATCTCATCATGATTTCCATCACCATAAGAAAATCCCATACTTAAGGTCAAAGGCAACTGTCTCTGTTTCGACTCTTCTCTGAAAGCATCAATAACAGAAAATTTATCATTCATCAATCCCTCAAGTACAGTATAGTCAGTAAATAGATAAAAACGGTCCATACTTACTCGACGGGAGAACATAGAATCTTTCCCAGCAAATTCTGAAACAAAATTGGCTACAAAACTGTTAATATGACTGATATCAGACTCTGATGTTTTATCTTCTAAGTCATCGTAGTTGTCAATAGAAACGATCCCAATCACAGGTCGACTCGTTACTAACTCAACAGTTGCTTCGTATTCTCCAGACACATCAAAGAAATAAAGAACCCCAGATACCTTATCCATATGAACCGAATAGCGGGTCTCACCCAAGGTAGCATAAGAACCGGGATTCCCCACAGAAGCCTTTATAATTGTTTGAATTAATGCCACATCAATCTCGCCCACTTCATTAGTCAAGATCAATTCAGCATAAGGATTAAACCATTCAATGTCACCTGAAGACAAGTCTAATTTAATGACTCCGACAGGCATCTGTTCTAACAAGGTCGTCAAACTTTCTTCAGCTTGGTGGTTTACATACTGAATTTGTTCTACTTCACTCCTTGAGTAGTACTCTCTTTGATGAATGAATAATAAAATATATGAACCCAAAATAAGTAGCAAAAGAAATAGCGTTACCAGTGTATTCGTTACAAAAACAAGTTGCACAGATAGCACTCCGAACGCCACTATTCCTAATATTAAGGGGAAAATAGGACTTACATAAAATTTTTTCATTCCAAACCTCTTGGCACCCATTATACCATAATAACCACCAAAAAGCGACTTTTTAAAAGTGTAATCAGTAATTCCATCCATTGTAAGAAAAAGGAGGTTTACAAATCAGTAAACCTACCTTTACACATATTGAAATTAAGATTCTTTAACTTCTAACAGACCAATTTCTCCATCTTCACGACGATAAATCACATTAGTTGTCTGATCTTCAACATCCACATAGATAAAGAAATCATGTCCCAACAAATCCATCTGTAAAATAGCTTCTTCCAAATCCATTGGTTTTAAATCAATTTGTTTTGAACGAACAACTCTAGATTGGACAACATTTGAATCTTCCACCAATGCATCTGTAAATAATTGACTAGTTGCTACCTTATTTTTATTTTTACGCTCGATTTTTGTTTTATTTTTACGAATCTGACGTTCAATTTTATCAGTTACAAGGTCAATTGAACCATACATATCTTGGGAAACATCTTCTGCACGAAGAGTTATAGAGCCAAGCGGAATCGTTACTTCCACTTTAGCAGTTTTTTCACGATACACCTTCAAGTTAACTCGAGCATCCAACTCTTGTTCAGCTTGAAAATACTTTTCGATCTTTTCGAGTTTAGAAACTACATAATCACGAATTGCTTCTGTTACTTCTAGGTTTTCACCACGGATACTATACTTAATCATATGAGTACCTTCTTTCTAAACATTTTTGTTTTTCTGATTTCATTATAACGCTTTCATTTTATTTTTGCAAATTTTTTCCTCATCTTACAAGGGAAAATGTTTTTACATCCTCAGCACCAGCATCTTCCAGCAGTTTCTTCACACGATTTATAGTTGTTCCAGTAGTATAAATATCATCTATAATCAAGATTTTTTTAGGAATAGTGACTCCACTTTTAACAAAGAAAGGAAGTCCTGTTGCCAAGCGTTCTGAACGACTCTTAGAAGAACTAGCTCGCTCTTCTCTTTTCTCTAATAAATCCAAATACTTGAATTCTGCTGCCTCTACCAAGCCCTCAACCTGATTAAATCCTCTATCAGCATATCTCTCCTTACTTAATGGAATGACTACAAATTGGTACTCTTTGTACTTTTTCAACTCCTCGCTTAAAAATGAAGAAAAAACTTTTCTTAAAAGGAAGTCTCCATCAAATTTATATCGACTAAAAAAATCCTTCATAGCTTGATTGTAAGTGAAAATCGCTCTATGAGAGACCTCAACCCCTTCTTTACACCAAAATTGACAATCTTGACACTTTGTTGACAATCCTGTTTTCATACAGTTGGGACAGTGCTCTTCTCCAATTCTCTCAAAAGTAGAATCACAGTCTGAACAAAGATAGGAGTCATCATTCCTCAGAAGTAAGAGACTACTAAAAGTTAAAATAGCCTTCATAGTCTGCCCACACAACAAGCACTTCATAGCCCCGCCTCCTTGTTCATCTGCTGAATTTCCTTAATTGCCTTCTTGATTGAAGCATTTAATCCATCATGGAAGAAAAGCAAATCTCCTGTTGGTCTATCCATGCTTCGTCCAACTCGTCCACCAATCTGAATCAAACTAGACTTGGTAAAAAGGCGATGATTGGCCTCTACTACGAAAACATCCACACAAGGGAAGGTAACTCCACGCTCCAAGATTGTCGTACTGATAAGTATTGTCAGTTCTCCATCTCGAAAAGCTTGTACCTGATCTAATCGATCTTCTGTTACAGAAGATACAAAGCCAATTTTCTCATTTGGAAATTGCTCCTGTAAGATTTCTTTTAGCTGCTCCCCTTTTTTAATTTCTGATGCAAAAATGAGTAAAGGATAACCTGTCTTTCTCTGTTTCTCAATATAAGACTTTAACTTTGGTGACAAACGATTCTTATCCAAATAGCGATTAAAATCCGATAACCAAACTGGTTTAGGAATAATCAATGGATTCCCATGAAATCGTCTTGGCAAACTCAACCTTTTTAGTTCTCCTATTCGAACCTTCCTATCTAATTCATCTGTCGAAGTCGCTGTTAAAAAGATTCTCAGCCCATTCTCCTTTACACTATTCTTGACAGCATGGTAAAGCGTTGGATTATCAACATAAGGAAAGGCATCTACTTCATCCACTATCAGTAAATCAAAAGCTTGATAAAATTTCAATAACTGATGAGTCGTCGCAACAACTAATGGTGTTCGAAAATAAGGTTCCGATTCTCCATGTAGGAGGGCTACCTCACAAGAAAAATCATTTTGCAGGCGCTTGTACAGCTCCAAACAAACATCTATGCGAGGACTAGCCAAACATACTGCACCACCCGCATTGATCACTTTAGCCACTACTTGATAAATCATTTCTGTCTTTCCAGCTCCTGTCACCGCATGAACTAAAGTTGGCTCTTGCTTGTCTACTGCTTGAATCAGTCCCTCTGACACCTTCTCTTGAAAAGGAGTTAATTGACCACGCCATTTAAGAACATCTTGCTTCAGAAAATCCTCCTGCGGAAAATAGTATAAAGCTTGATCACTCCTAACTCGCTTCATCAGTAAACACTCCCGACAATAGTAGGCACCGATGGGCAAATACCATTCATCTAAAATAGCACTATCACAACGTTGACAGAAAAGTTTCCCCTTCTCCTTTCTCATTGCTGGAAGTCTCTCCGCCAACTGACGTTCCTCTTCTGTTAATTCATTCTCCGTAAACAAACGACCGAGATAATTTGGATTTACTTTCATACTTCTTTATTCGTAAAAACCTAGCGCTTTAGATGATTTTTTAGTACAATTAAATCATGGAATTTAAAACAATTAAAGAGGACGGTCAAGTCCAAGAAGAAATCAAAAAATCACGCTTTATCTGTCATGCCAAGCGTGTTTATAGCGAAGAAGAGGCTCGTAACTTCATTACTGCTATCAAGAAAGAGCACTACAAAGCTACGCATAACTGCTCTGCCTTCATTATTGGGGAACGTAGTGAAATCAAACGTACAAGTGATGATGGTGAACCCAGTGGTACTGCTGGCGTTCCCATGCTTGGGGTACTAGAAAATCACAATCTCACCAATGTCTGTGTGGTCGTGACACGCTACTTTGGTGGTATTAAACTAGGCGCCGGAGGATTGATTCGTGCTTACGCAGGTAGTGTCGCCTTAGCTGTCAAAGAAATTGGCATCATTGAAATAAAGGAACAGGCTGGCATTGCTATTCAAATGTCTTACGCTCAGTACCAAGAGTACAGTAACTTCCTTAAAGAACATGATCTCATAGAGCTTGAGACAAACTTTACAGAACAAGTCGATACGATGATTTATGTTGATAAAGAAGCAAAAGAAAATATTAAAGCCGCACTTGTAGAGTTTTTTAATGGAAAAGTCACTTTAACTGATCAAGGTTTACGCGAAGTTGAAGTTCCTGTAAACTTAGTGTAAACAATGGATAATGCAGCATTTCACTGACATTTTCACCGCTACTTTAATTAGCAACATAAAAAGGTGCTTGCCAAGACCTACTAGAAAATGAAGCAATTCAAAAAGAAAACGGATATCGTTCCACTTTACACCTATTTATTAGAATTAGCTTATCACAATCGCTTGAAAATTAATGGCTTAGACCTATGATATAAAAAAATCCTATCACTTCGATAGGATTTCTATATTTTACAAATGGTATAGATAGCGTTATACTAGAAATATCTTATATAAAGAGGTATTCATATGTCTATTTATAACAACATTACTGAACTAATCGGACAAACACCGATTGTTAAACTCAACAACATTGTGCCAGAAGGTGCTGCGGACGTCTATGTAAAGATTGAAGCATTTAACCCTGGTTCATCGGTAAAAGACCGTATTGCCCTTAGCATGATTGAAAAAGCTGAACAAGACGGTATTCTGAAACCTGGCTCTACTATTGTTGAAGCAACAAGTGGAAACACTGGTATTGGACTTTCATGGGTAGGTGCTGCTAAAGGGTATAAAGTCGTCATCGTTATGCCTGAAACTATGAGTGTAGAACGACGTAAGATTATCCAAGCTTATGGTGCTGAACTCGTCCTAACTCCTGGTAGTGAGGGAATGAAAGGCGCTATTGCCAAAGCTCAAGAAATCGCTGCTGAACGTGATGGTTTCCTTCCTCTTCAATTTGACAATCCAGCTAATCCAGAAGTACACGAAAGAACAACAGGAGCTGAAATACTAGCTGCTTTCGGTAAAGATGGACTAGATGCCTTTGTTGCTGGAGTTGGTACCGGTGGAACAATTTCTGGTGTTTCTCATGCACTCAAAACAGCAAATTCAAGTATTCAAGTTTATGCAGTGGAAGCAGACGAATCTGCTATTCTATCTGGTGAAAAACCTGGTCCTCACAAAATTCAAGGTATCTCAGCTGGATTTATTCCTGATACACTGGATACAAAGGCTTATGATGGTATCGTTCGTGTAACATCAGACAACGCTCTCGCACTCGGTCGTGAAATTGGCGGAAAAGAAGGCTTCCTTGTAGGGATTTCTTCAGCTGCAGCCATCTACGGAGCCATCGAGGTTGCCAAAAAATTAGGTACAGGTAAAAAAGTCCTTGCTCTAGCACCAGATAACGGTGAACGTTATTTGTCTACAGCACTCTATGAATTTGAAGTGTAGTCTCCTAAATACATTTAGCCCTTATTATAGGGCTTTTTATTTATACCTTAAAAGTAGGAACATCTCCCTATAAAGATCGATTGCATAGAAAAAGGAAGCAATTTGGCTTCCTTTTTATTATTAGTTATTCAAGGCTGCTGCCATTGTAGCTGCAACTTCAGCTTCAAAGTCATTTGCAGCTTTCTCAATACCTTCACCAACTTCAAAGCGAGCGAACTCAACTACTGAAGCGTTAACTGATTCAAGGTATGCTTCAACTGTCTTGCTGTCATCCATGATGTAAACTTGTGCAAGAAGTGTGTAAGCTTGGTCAACTTTAGTGTTATCAAGCATGAAGCGATCCATTTTACCTGGGATGATTTTGTCCCAGATTTTTTCTGGTTTACCTTCTGCAGCCAATTCAGCTTTGATGTCAGCTTCAGCTTGCGCAATTACTTCATCAGTCAATTGAGCTTTTGATCCATACTTCAAGTGTGGAAGAGCTGGTTTGTTAACCATTGCACGGCTTTCGTTGTCTTGGTCGATAACGTGGTTCAATTGTGCCAACTCATCTTTAACGAATTGCTCATCCAATTCTTTGTAAGAAAGAACTGTTGGTTTCATCGCTGCGATGTGCATTGACAATTGTTTAGCAAGAGCTTCGTCTCCACCTTCAACAACTGAAATAACACCGATACGTCCACCATTATGTTGGTATGCTCCAAAGTGTTGTGCATCTGTTTTTTCAATCAATGCAAAGCGACGGAATGAGATTTTTTCTCCGATAGTTGCTGTTGCAGATACGTATGCAGCTTCAAGAGTTTCACCTGAAGGCATTGTCAAAGCAAGTGCTTCTTCATTATTAGCAGGTTTTCCTTCAGCAATAACTTTAGCTGTAGTATTTACCAATTCAACGAATTGAGCATTTTTCGCAACGAAGTCAGTTTCAGCGTTTACTTCAATAACTGCTGCAACATTACCGTTAACGTAAACACCAGTCAAACCTTCTGCAGCAACACGGTCAGCCTTCTTAGCTGCCTTAGCCATACCTTTTTCACGAAGCAATTCAATCGCTTTTTCGATGTCACCGTCTGTTTCTACAAGCGCTTTTTTAGCGTCCATAACACCGGCACCAGATTTTTCACGCAACTCTTTTACAAGTTTAGCTGTAATTTCTGCCATTTTGATTCTCCTATATTTTTTAAAAATAGGAGAGCCGGGCTAAGCCCCGCCCTCCTAGGTAATTACTATTTATATGAATTAAGCGTTGTCGCCTTCTACGACTTCAACGATTTCTTCGATTGAATCTGCTTGAGCTTCTGAAGCTGCAAATTCTGCTTCAACTGCTGCTGCATCTTCACCTTGACGTCCTTCGATGATAGCGTCAGCCAATTTAGCTGTAATCAATTTAACAGCGCGGATAGCGTCATCGTTAGCTGGGATGATTACATCGATATCATCTGGATCAGTGTTTGTGTCAACCATCGCTACAACTGGGATTCCCAATTTTTTAGCTTCTTTAACAGCGATTTGCTCTTTATGTGGGTCAACTACATACATCACATCTGGAATACGAGGCATATCTTCGATACCACCCAAGAATTTTTCAAGACGTGCACGTTGTTTGTTAAGAAGTGCAACTTCTTTTTTAGGAAGAACTTCGAAAGTTCCATCTTCTTCCATACGTTTGATTTCTTTCAAACGAGCGATACGTTTTTGGATTGTTCCCCAGTTTGTAAGAGTTCCACCCAACCAACGGTGGTTGATAAAGTATTGACCTGAACGTACTGCTTCTTCAGCAACTGCATCAGCCGCTTGTTTCTTAGTACCAACGAACAATACAACTGCATCGTTAGCTGCTGCATCACGCATGAAGTCGTATGCTTGGTCAGCGTATTTTACAGTTTGTTGCAAGTCGATAACGTGGATTCCGTTACGCTCTGTAAAGATGTATTTAGCCATCTTAGGGTTCCAGCGACGAGTTTGGTGACCAAAGTGTACACCAGCCTCAAGAAGTTGTTTCATTGAAATTACTGCCATGAGTATTTCTCCTTTTTGTTTTTTTCCTCTTCTTGACTTCAACTCGCAAAACGACCCAAGGGCAACTGTCTCACAATTCATCAAGAATGAGTATTATCGTTCACACGACAAGTTTCATTTTACCATACTTTTTCAATATTTTCAAGTTTTTTAAGAATTTTTTTAGAGAGACTATCGCCACTAAAAAAGAGACTCTATTAAGTCTCCTTTTCTAATTAATCTGCATAAATATATGTTACAAAACCTGACGACGTAGTTGTCGGATTGAACCATCCACGATGATTTCCAAGCGTGCGATTACCAGCATAATTTGATTCTGACACTTGGATACGTGTTGTTGATTCTACAGCAGTGACTACCGCTACGTGTCCATATCCACCATCATTCCAACATGCAATCGCACCAACTTGAGGTGTTGAACCTGTACGGAATCCTGCAGCAGCTGCACTTGTAGCCCACTGTGCTCCATTACCCCAATAGTCTCCAGCCCAAGGTGCTAATGTTTTAACTCCCCATGTACATTCTCCAATTGGATAACTTGAAGCATTTGTACTGTATGTTGGGCGTTGTTTGACTGCCACAGGAGTGTATGTTGTTGATTCCGAAGAAGCTACAGCTTGAACCTGTGCTGCAAAAGTCGTATTTCCAGAAGCAACAACTGTTTGTTGTTGACTTACTTGTTTTGCCTTGTAAGCTGCTTCTGCCTCTGCTGCTGCTTTTGCTGCCGCTTCTGCTTCTGCTTTTTTCTCTAGCAAACTTGCTTTTTCATCTTCTGCTGTCGCTTTTTCAGCAGCAAGATTTAATTCTGCAGCCTTCAACTCAGCTTGTTTCGTTGTTAGAGCTTGTGCATCATCAGACAATTTCTGTTGATTTGCAATTACTGTATTAATTGCGTCATTGTTTGCCACTTGCTTCTCAGAAATTGCTTTTTTATCTGCTTTTTGTTGTTCCAACATTTTGTTGTTAGCAGATACGATTTCATTCATTGCTGCAACACGTGAAATAGCTTCTGTAATTGATTTTGAGTTTACAATTGTATTAATGTAGCTAGTTGCAGCTCCATTTGTTTGAGCACTACGAGCTTGTTTTTCCAAAGAATCATTGCGAGATACGATGTTTTTAGAAAGTTCTGTAATCTCACTCTCAAGTTTTTTGGATTCTGCTTGCAATCTATCATTTTCAGCTTGCAAGTTAGATTGCTCCGCTTGAATAGCCGATACTTGCTCCTGAATTTGGTCAACTTGTTTTTGGGCTTCTTGTTGTTGTGCTGTTAAGTTACTAATTTTATTATCTTGAGCAGCAATTTTGTCATTAGTAGTTTCTGCATGCGCAGTTGTTAAAACAGCTACTTGAGAAACCATTACTGTACTTAATAAAAGTGACGCTAAGATTTTTTTCTTCATATTACGTAGATACTCCTTCTTTTAAAGACAATACTAGTATACCAAAAAAAGGCCTAATGAATATTACGCCTTTGTTACATTTTTGTTTCTTTCTCATAGATAATATTTTTCAAAAATAAACTGAAAAATAAGCATCCACACAAGATTTAAAATCATGGATGGTACTAGGCTATAAACGATAAAAATCGGCAGACTATCTACAGTTAAACCTACCACTAATGCAAAAAGATAAGCTCCCATATCAAATAGAAAACTCATAACAATCATAGCTAAGATTCTTGTCCAGCGATTCAACAAAATAACACTATTCAATTTATGAAGGAAGGCTCCTAATAAGATAAATAAGAGAGTTGCAATCCCTATTAGATGGAAAAAGTAAACATCGTAAACCAAGCCTATCACAAAACAATAGACTAGGTAGAGATACTCTGATACTTCTATCGTCTCAAATAAGAGAAATAGAAAAAGAAAATGACTAGCCAAATGTACATGGGGAAAAAATGAGCCCAGAAGCTGGCTAACATGGGCGTCAATTAGAACAAAGAAAGGAAGCAATAAAAACACTCCAACCCGCTTCAACTGTCTCATTATGAATTCCCCACTAATTCTATCACATCCACATTATGAGTATCTGCACTCAATTTAACAGTTACTTCTCGTGTCAAATAGTCTGTACTATGCGTTGTGGTAACTACTTCACCAACAGGAATATCCGCAACGTTAAAGTTTCCTAATCCACCCGTTGTTACTTTATCGCCTGTACTAATATCGCTATTACTATTTAATTGACTAATTTTAAGAACTTCATTTTCCTTGTCATAGCCAACAATAATTCCATAAATTGTGGTAGTGCCGTGTTGAATTTTAACAGAAATCTTATCAGCATTTTCCGTATTTGTCAGAATGTTGACTATGGTAGAGTTGTCCTCTACTTTTGAAACACTCCCAATCAAGCCACCATTTGCAATAGCTAACATGTTCTCAGAAGCACCTTTTGATTTACCTGCATCTAAGGTCAACTCCTGCTTCCAAGATACTGGAGATCGCATAATAACATCTGCTGCCAAAGTCTTTGTAGCTTGCAACTTGGACTTCATATCAAGCAATTTGCGCAGTTGTTCATTTTCCGTCTTTAAACTTTCCGCCTCATTTGATTTAACTTCTAATTGGTAAATCTGTTTCTTCAAACTTTCATTTTCATTATATGTTCGTGTCAAATGAGCCAAATCTGATTTAACAGAATCAAACCACCGAAAAGGGTTTTGCACAACCCTATCAACCAATGAGATTCCATCTCCTAATTTTGTCACAATTGTACTTGAATAAGTCGTCGCTAAGAGAGCTGACACAAGCAGAACAGTGACAAAAACAATAATGACATATTTTGATTTTTTAAAACGGTTCATATCCCTACCTTTATATCAAAAACTGTTACAGTAACTTTTAATCAATTCTTTAAATGCTACTAAGATTTTAAGAAAAATAAGCAACAACCAAGTACGAGAATAACAAGAATTGCTAGCGTATCCTTTCGGGTCCATTTCAATTGTCTGTATTGACTTCTGCCTTTTCCCCCCTGATAACCACGCGCTTCCATGGCGATAGCCAAGGAATCTGCACGTTTTAAACTTGTCGCAAAAAGAGGAATCAAAATAGGAATCATAGCCTTTACTTTTTGAACAATACTTCCTTCTCCAAAATCCACTCCACGCGCTTTCTGTGCATTCATAATCCGCGTCGTATCATCCATCAAGGTTGGGACAAAACGCAAACTCATGGACAGCATCAATCCAATTTCATGGACTGGAACTTTCACACGCTTTAAAGGCGCTAACAAAGCTTCGACAGCTGATGCTAAACTTAAGGGCATGGTCGTTAAGGTTAACAAAGTTGAAAAGAAAATAATCAATACAAAGCGACAAAAAATAATTCCAGCTTGTTGCAAAGCATCATCTGTGATTCTCACAAACGAAAACTCAAATAAAACATTCCCATTAGAAATGAAAAACAATTGAAAAATAGTTGTGAAGGCAATCAAGAAAAACATAGACTTCAAGCCCTGAATAAAAAATGAAATAGATACTCCTGACAAGGCAATAAATATCCCTGTTGCTATAAAAAGAATCAGATTCGTCAAAGGATTATTAGCCCAAAACACAATCAAAATCAGTAGCATCATAGCCAGCAATTTGCTGCGTGGATCCAACCGGTGAACAATCGAATCCCCTGGGATATAACGTCCCAAAATCATACTATCCATTTAGCGACTCCTTGAACTCCTCTATCTTAATCGGTAATCGTTTAAATGACACGCCTCTATCAACCAATCGTTTACAAAAAGCTGTAATTTTAGGTACTCCCAACTGCACTTCTTCCATAAAGACAACATCTTGAAAGACATCACTCGGTTTGCCACCCTTAACTAAACGTCCCTTTTCCATTACATAGACTTGATTCGCATATTCAGCAACATCATCCATCAAATGCGTTACCAAGACGATAGTCATCCCTGACTGGTGGAGTTTTTTAAACAAATTCATCAACTCTTTTCTCCCCAGGGGATCTAGGCCTGCTGTAGGTTCATCTAAGACTAATATAGCTGGCTCCATGGCAAGTATGCCTGCAATGGCTACACGTCTCATTTGTCCACCTGACAGCTCAAACGGGCTACGATCAAAAAGTGATTCATCAATTCCAACCAGAGCCAGTTTCTCACGCGCAATCTTCTCCGCATCTTCTTCAGAAACTCCAAAATTTTGCGGTCCAAAAGAAACATCCTTCAAAACTGTTTCTTCAAAGATCTGATTTTCAGCAAACTGAAATACCAAGCCAACCTGTTTTCTAATTTGACGAATATCTTTATTTTTAGACGTCGAAGTGATTAAGGTATCAAAAACCTGCACGCTTCCTTGACTTGGCACCAATAAACCGTTTAAAAGTTGTAAAATGGTTGATTTGCCACTACCTGTGTGGCCAATTAAAGCCGTATAAGAACCATCTTCAATCGTTAAAGAAACATCTGACAAAGCTGTTGAAGCTAAGGGAGTCCCTTCTTGATATGTAAAACTCACATTTTCTAGAGCAATTCCCATAGCTTATCCTCTAGCTCACTTTCTGTCAAATAATTTTCAGGCAAATCATAGCCATTCTGGCTCAAAAAATTTTTTAATTGATTGGCAAAAGGATCGTCTAATCCAATTTGATCTAAATCATTTCGTGAGAAAAGCTCCCTTGGACTACTAGTTGATTCAATTGACCCTTTTTTCATTACCAATACGCGATCACTCATGGCAACTTCTTCCAAATCATGTGTAATGGAAATGACCGTCATATCATAGTCTTTTCGAATTCCTTGTACTGTCTCAATAAGTTCTCTACGACCCTCAGGATCCAACATACTCGTTGCCTCATCTAGGATTAGAATCGCTGGTCTTAGGGCTACAACACCTGCAATAGCCACACGTTGCTTTTGGCCACCTGATAGACGTGCTGGCTCTCTCTTTTTAAATTCCAACATGCCAACTAAAGCCAGAGCTTCCTCCACTCTCTTTTTCATTTCTTGACGAGAAAGGCCCTGATTTTCCAAACCAAAGGCAACATCATCTTCAACAGTCGCTCCAACAAATTGATTGTCTGGATTTTGAAAAACCATACCGATTTGACGACGTATATTCCAAACATTTTCCTCAGTCAAACGTTGGCCATCAATTACAATCTCTCCCGATTCTGCTTCCAATAAGCCATCAATTAATCGAACCGTCGTTGATTTACCACTACCATTATGCCCTACAATCGAAAGCCATTCTCCACGTTTCACGTGAAACGTATTATCCTTCACATCATAGTATTCTTGACTTTCCTTATAGCGAAAGGAAAGATTTTTTACATCAATTATTGATTTCATTTCGAACCAAATGTCCCTTTAAATACATAGGCACTACCCTTGAAATAATCATAGCCAGAGTAGATAGTGAAAAACAAGGCCACATAAAGTAAAACTTGGCCAATCAAAGTCCAATGTAATAACAAGAAAATAATCGCAAACATCTGACTGAAAGTTTTAATTTTCCCAGGCATTGCTGCTGCTAAGACTGTCCCACCAGTTTCAACCAATAAAAGCCTTAAACCTGTCACAGCCAACTCTCGACAGATAATCACTGCAACAATCCAAGCCGGAGCCATCCCTAACTCAATCAACATAATAAAAGCCGACATAACTAGTAGCTTATCCGCCATAGGATCTGCAAATTTACCAAAATTACTGACCACATTCCATTTACGAGCTAAATATCCATCTAAATAATCTGTAATACTAGCAATAGCAAAGATAATAGTTGCTACTATATGACTCTCTATCGAATTTCCTACTGTTAAAATAAAGAGAAAAATAGGTATGAAGAGAATTCGACCTATTGTTAAGAGATTTGGAATTTGTTCTTTTTTCATTCGTTTTTCCTTAATTCTTAGTGAAGGTTATCGTAATTGTCCCAGTATAAGCTGTTAATTTAGATAAATCCACAGTCTGATTATCTACTGTCAAAGCAACACCTTTGACAACACCTAATGTAATGATAACAGGATTTGTTGTTGAAACGGTTGTTTCCGAACTTTTATTATCCGGTGATAAAGTCACACCACCCTCAAGCTCGCTTTCTGAAACACTGACCCAACTTCTAGCATCTGAAACTGCCAATTGCAATTTAACTGTTTCCTTACTTGTCTTATAAGCGATTTCTACATGATTTCCTTCACCTGATACACTTATAGCTGATTCTACACTAGAGGAACTGCTAGATGAACTACTACTTGAGGAGCGGGGAACAGAGCTAGTTGAACTTGTTGATTGAACCACACTGTAATTAGAAAGAGAAGGCCCTTCTGGTTGAGTCTGGATATAATTCCAAACATAATAAGTCACAAAAATTACAATCGATAGTGCAAAGAGTACAAAATAAAATAAAGGTAAAAATGATGTTTTTTTCTTATTTTTCTTACTTGAACGTCTGCGCCCTGTCAACTCATCTTCATCAACATCCACTTCCTCATAAGTAATCATACTCCCAGAATCATAAGCATCCAAAACAATTTGGTCATCTAACTCAACAGCCCATGCATATTTTTTCAAGAAAGAACGCGTGTAAAAAGGACTTGGAAGTTGATCGAAATCGTCTGCTTCCATTGCTTCCAACATATCTAACTGGATTTCTGTCTTTTTCTGCAATTCATCTAAACTCAATCCCTGATTGATTCTAGCTAATCGTAAAACCTCACCAATTGTTTTTTTCCTCATACTTGTCATCCCTTCTTTCTAGTGTCTATTATGATAGGTTACTACGATGGGAATATTGTAAAATCAACTATATCCCCTTCATCTATTAAGTGATGCCCTGCTTCAAGGACATCCTCTAAAGTAATTTCCTGTAAAATCTTTGGTAAATCAAAAATTGTCTCACCATGTTCAAAAGCATCATATTGCGTTGCAATAAATTCAAGAGAGTTCATACTACTGAAAAATTCTCCAAACATCTCTCTTTTGATAATATCTAAATGATCCTCTGTAATATCCAAATCCTTTGTAAAATTACGAATGGTCTTCCTAAATTGATGAGATAAAGCAACTGGCTCTTTCGTATCCATTGTCAACATAACAAAATGAAAGCGACTTGTTACTTCAACTTCTAGAGATAAGGAAGTGTCAATTTTACCTGATTCATATAGTTTTTGAAAACGATCCGAAGTCCAACCAAACATCATTGCAAATAATAATTTTAATAAAATATGATGTCGATAGCAATCCGCTTCAGCAACTTTTCGCTTACCTCTAATCCCAATCGCTAGTTTAGGAGAAGATACTTCCATTCTCATACTGTCTGTTTGCTTTACAGCCTGTAAAACAAACTTTTCTCTTGCTAAATCCTGAACATCTAAATCTTTTAGTTCTTTGCTTTCAAAATAGTCCTGTACTCTTTCCACATCAAAATTACCAACTAAAAACAGAGACATGTTTACAGGTTTGTAAAATCTTGTAAAATTTTCTTGCAAATTAGTTAGATTAATTTGAGAAATTGACTCCTCACTTCCAACTATATCAGTTGCTAAAGGTGTACCAGGATACAAATTCGCTAAGGTTGAAAAGAATAAACACGAATCGGGATCATCGTGGTACATTTCTCGTTCTTGCTGGATAATATCCTGCTCTCTCAGAATGGAATCTTCGGTAAAATGTGCCGATGTTACTAATTCATCAAGTAAGTCTAAATTTTCTAAAAAATGAGCCGTTGCTGAAAAAAGATAACTTGTTTTTGTAAAGCTTGTAAAGGCATTACTATCTGCACCTAGACTCGTAAAAGCCGACATCAAGTCGCTAGAATCTTCTCTCTCAAATAATTTATGTTCAAGAAAATGAGCAATTCCTGCAGGATATTCTTTTACATCTCCGTCAACTTCTGTGACAAGCATATCTACCGAACCAAACTGTACAGTTACACTCCCGTAAACCTCTTTAAATTCCTTTTTAGGCAAAAGAGCAACTGTCAATCCATTTGACAAACGAGTTCGATAAACCATTTCTTTTACAGCTGGATAGTATTTTTCTTCAAAAACAACCTTTGTCATTCTATTCCTTCCATAAAGTAAATCGCCTGTAGTTTCACATTATTAGCTACTCTACAAATAGCATCTTTGTCAACTTGCTCGAGTTTTGCAATCCAACCTTTAAAGTCTGCTGAAGATTTTCCAAGTAAGGCATTTTGAT
Organism: Streptococcus sp. 959; assembly: GCF_013277075.1. Classification (GTDB taxonomy): domain Bacteria; phylum Bacillota; class Bacilli; order Lactobacillales; family Streptococcaceae; genus Streptococcus; species Streptococcus pseudopneumoniae_C. The sequence goes on along the minus strand of NZ_VMMF01000002.1, from coordinate 33,112 downwards.
AAGTACGTTCAATCAATGAACTTTGATTATCTTGAGAAAGTAACAAAGATCGACGAATCATTTCCTTGGTCTGCTCTAACTCAAGCTCTGTAAAATAACCTTTTTTTAAATCAAGCAGTTGATTATTCATCATTTTACGAGCCTGGTTCCGATTTTCTCGATCAATACCAGCATACATCCTCAAGAACCCACTAAATAAATCGAGCTGACTGGAAATGGTATAAGCTAATCCAGCATTTTCACGGACATTTGTAAAGAGTTTAGAATGAGCAAATCCACCAAGTAAACCATTCATTACAATCATGGGTAAATGTTGCTCATCACCATATTCAGCAGAGCAATGATAGCCCAACTCTAAAATGGACTGTCCCACATTTTTCCGAACCATTCCTTCCTGAAGGATATTGGAATAAGGTTGACAATACTGAACCTTCACATTACCTTCTCGCCCTTTAAAACCGAATGATTCTAATACATTTAGAATTTCAACCTCATTAAAATCACCTAGGAAAAAGAAATCTATTCTGTCATTGGCCAAAAATTCTTGGAAACAAGAATAAGAACTTTGTGGAGTTTCAGCTAAAATACGATTTCGTAAATCACTATATTCCAATTGGAGACGTTCGTCATGAAAAAATAATTTATCTAATTCTTTATGTGCAAAATAAAAAGAATCATCCATATCAGCTGCTAAACTTGCTAGCAATTGTTTTTTCTCAATTTCAAACAAGTCCGAATCAAACCCATTATCAACTACAACGGGTGAAAAAAGAGTTTCTTTTACTAGTTCTAAAACCTGTGAAGTTAACACATTTTTCTTACTTAAAAACTCATCACGAACATATGTGAATGTCAATTCTACAATGTGGCTTTGTCCTCTTCTAAAACAATTGGTTGACATATCTGTACCATATAGACTAGCCAAGTGTCTTCTCAAATCTTGAGAAGTAGGGTACATCAGATTAGCAGTCTCTAGCATACTCGCACTCAACATGCGACCTGCAATCGTATCAAGAGATAATGGAGCTGTAAAACGCACGGTGATTTTGTTCGTTTTAAACTTCTTTGATTGGATAAAATGTGTTGAAATTCCATGCACTAACTCCATGATTTACCTCCTTATATACAGACTTCTATTATATCACGAAAACCTGAAATTTTCTTGTTCTCTGTAACACTTTTGAAATAAAAATCGCTTACATTTCTCCCTGTTTCTCTCACTATTTTTAGGAAAATATGGTATAATACCAAAGATTGAGGTGAATTATGGAATACAAATTATTTGAAGAATTTATTACCCTCCAAGCGCTACTCAAAGAACTTGGAATTACACATAGCGGAGGAGCTATCAAATCATTTCTCTCTGAACATTCTGTTTACTTTAATGGGGAATTAGAGAGTCGTCGCGGTAAAAAACTTCGTATTGGCGATAAAGTTGACATCCCTGACATGAATATTGACATCTTGTTGACACAACCTACTTCTGAAGAACAAGATGAATACCAAGCTGATAAAGTTGAAAAAGAACGGATTGCTAAACTGGTCAAAGAGATGAACAAGGGAGTTAAAAAAGACAAATCGAAACCTGCTTCATCACCTAAAAGCAAACAAGCTCCGCGATTCCCTGGTAGATAATCATGTGGCTACAAAACCTATCTCTCAAGACTTTTCGTAATTACAAAGAGACAAAAATAGACTTTAATCCTAAATTGAATGTCTTTTTGGGACGTAATGCACAAGGAAAAACAAACATGTTAGAGGCTATCTATTTTTTAGCCTTAACGCGTAGTCATCGAACTCGAACAGATAAAAATCTCATTCATTTTGATGAGGAACAACTTCATCTTTCAGGTCTTGTTCAGAAAAAAACTGGATCCATTCCTCTAGAAATCGAACTAACACAAAAAGGCCGTGTAACCAAAGTTAATCATTTAAAACAGGCACGCCTTTCAGATTATGTAGGACACATGAATGTTGTCTTATTTGCTCCTGAAGATTTACAACTAATTAAAGGAGCACCTTCGGTTCGACGGAAATTCATTGATATGGAACTTGGACAAATCAAGCCAATCTATTTATCTGACTTAACCAATTATAACCACATCCTAAAACAAAGGAACACTTACCTAAAATCAGCTCAAAAAATAGATGAAACCTTCCTTTCTGTGTTGGATGATCAGCTAATTGATTATGGATGTCGTGTAATGAATCACCGCTTAGATTTCATAAAAAAACTAGAATCATTTGGACGTCAGAAACATTTTGAACTCTCTAATCAGATTGAAGAGTTGTCAATTTCCTATCAATCTTCTGTCAAGCCAACTGACCAAGAAGATTTATCTGAATCTTTCAAAATTGCTTTAGAAAAAAGTAAACCCCGAGATTTATTTAAACAGAATACTGGTGTTGGTCCTCATCGAGATGACATTTCTTTTTATATAAATGGGATGGATGCTAGTTTTGGAAGTCAAGGCCAACATCGTAGTCTCGTCCTTTCTATAAAATTAGCAGAAATCGAGTTAATGGAAAGTATTACTACAGAATCTCCGATATTATTACTTGACGATGTTATGAGCGAGCTTGACAACACTAGACAGTTAAAATTATTAGAAACGATTTCTCAATCAATCCAAACCTTTATTACAACAACAAGCTTAGACCATCTTCAAAATCTACCAGAAAATCTAAGTATTTTCACTATTCAAGATGGTAAAGTTGTTGTAAATAAAACTTGACAATATTGTAAAAGAACTCCTATTTTTGCAGGAGTTCTTTTTATTTCTTTTACATAGAATAATTTGGTGCCTCATTAGTAATTTGTACATCATGAGGGTGGCTTTCTTTCAAACCAGCACCAGACATTTCAATAAATTGAGCGTTATCATGTAGTTCTTTAAGGTTAGCCGCACCACAGTAACCCATACCAGATCGGATACCACCAATCATTTGGAAGACGATATCAGCTGCCGCTCCTTTATAAGCAACACGACCTTCAATTCCTTCTGGAACAAGTTTATTTGCTTCATTGACAGAACCTTGGAAATAACGATCGCTTGAGCCTTTTTTCATAGCAGCAATTGATCCCATACCACGGTAAGTCTTAAACTTACGTCCTTGGAAGATTTCAGTTTCGCCTGGAGCTTCGTCTGTTCCAGCAAACATTGATCCAAGCATAACTGCATTTCCACCTGCAGCAAGAGCTTTTACAATATCTCCAGAATACTTGATTCCACCGTCAGCAATGATCGTTTTACCATATTCACGCGCAACAGCTGCAGCATCATAGATAGCTGTTACTTGTGGAACACCAACACCAGCAATCACACGAGTAGTACAGATAGAACCTGGTCCAATACCAACCTTGACAACGTCTACACCTGCTTCGTAAAGTGCGCGCGCTCCCTCAGCAGTTGCAATATTTCCAGCAATCAAAGTACGATCTGGGAAGTGATCACGAATCTCAGCAATTTTACGCAAGACACCTGCAGAATGACCATGTGCAGTATCAATAACAATCGCATCCGCTCCTGCTTCAAAAAGAGCCTCTGCACGTTCAAATGTATCTGAAGTAACACCTACTGCACCTGCAACTAAGAGACGACCAAACTCATCTTTAGCAGCATTTGGAAACTCAATAACTTTTTCAATATCTTTGATAGTAATCAAACCAGAAAGACGACCTTCTTCATCTACCAAAGGAAGTTTTTCAATACGGTGTTCTTGAAGAATACTCTCAGCTGTTGCAAGGTCTGTACCCACAGGAGCAGTCACAAGATTTTCACTAGTCATATGGTTTGAAATTGGTTGGTTATAATCTGAAATAAAACGAAGATCTCGGTTTGTCAAAATACCAACTAATTTACGATTTTCAAGTGTTTCAACAACTGGAACACCACTGATGCGGTAACGTCCCATAAGCTCATCAGCTTCAGCAATTGTATGTTCAGGCGTCAAGAAGAACGGATCAATAATAACTCCATTTTCAGAACGTTTTACCTTGCGAACCTCGTCTGCTTGTTGAGCAATAGACATGTTTTTATGGATAACTCCGAGACCACCTGCACGAGCAATAGCAATAGCCATTTGACTCTCTGTTACTGTGTCCATGGCAGCGGTAATAATTGGGATATTTAAAGTCAAATTATCTGCCAATTTAGTTGTTAAATCTGCATCGTTAGGCAACACATGACTTTCAGCTGGAATAAGCAATACATCATCAAAGGTAAAACCTTTTTTCAAAAATTTAGTGTCCCAATTAGACATTCGAAGTTTCCTCTTTTCTTTCTTTTTGAGCTTGACTCTTTTTATATTGTATCTATCATACCATTCTATAAAAATTTGTCAAATATTACAGGGGTAAATAAAAAACTATCTTTTCTTTCTGATAGAAATGATAGTTTCTTGTAAAATAAACCTAGTTAAAGTAATGAAGTCCCATTGCTCCTTTAACCTCAGATAGGGTTTGACCTGCAACTTCACGCGCTCTTTCACTACCTTTTTGAAGCATATTATAAACTTCTCCCATATCCTTAGCAAATTCGATACGGCGCTCACGAATAGGACCAAGTTCACGTTCTAATATTTCAAGTAGATAACGTTTGGTTTTCACATCACCAAGACCACCTCGTTGATAATGTTCTTTCATATCAGCAATTTCTTGAGCATCTTCTGGACGACCAAAAACATCTAGATAATGGAAAACCATATTTCCTTCAATTTTACCTGGATCCTCAACGCGGATATGATCTGGATCTGTATACATACTCATTACTTTTTTACGCAAAGTATCCGCATCATCAGCTAAATAAATACCATTATTAAGGGATTTAGACATTTTAGCATTTCCATCTAAACCAGGCAAACGACCTGCTCTCTCATTCTCTGGATAAATACCTTCCGGTTCTACCAAAACGTCACAGTTATATGCATTGTTAAAAGAACGAACAATCTCACGGGTTTGCTCAATCATTGGTTTCTGATCTGTCCCAACAGGAACATAATTAGCCTTGAAAGCTGTGATGTCAGCCGCTTGAGCGATTGGATAGACCAAGAATCCTGTCGGAATACTTTCCCCAAACCCTTTCTGAGCAATCTCTGTTTTTACAGTTGGATTACGCTCCAGACGTGCTAATGAAACTAGATTCATATAATACATAGATAGTTCAGCCAACTCTGGAATCTGACTTTGAATAAAGATGGTTGATTTACTCGGATCCAATCCAACTGCAAGGTAATCCAAAGCCACATTTCCAATAGACTCTACAATGGTTTGAGGATCTTTAGCGTGATCTGTCAAGGCTTGTTGGTCAGCCAAGAACACAAACATGTCATACTTATCCTCTTCCTGTAATAATACTCGATTTTTGAGACTTCCAACATAATGTCCAATATGCAATTTTCCTGTTGGACGGTCTCCTGTTAAAATAATGGGTTTAGTCATTTTGTTCTCCTTCGATATAGTCCCTTCAATTATAGCATTTTTTTAATGAAATAACCGCAATTTATCAAAATAAATCAACCTTGCTATTCACGGTTTTGTGTAAAGTGTACTGTAAATGTAATTTACACAAAATTGACAGATAAAAATTTGAATATTTCCGTATTTTCTAGTAGAATAAATATATTACACATATAGGAGAAAAACATTGCTTACAGTATCTGATGTTTCACTACGTTTTAGTGATCGTAAACTTTTTGATGATGTCAATATCAAATTTACAGAAGGAAATACTTATGGATTAATCGGTGCTAATGGTGCCGGAAAATCAACCTTTTTAAAAATTTTAGCTGGAGATATCGAACCTACTACTGGTCACATCTCTCTTGGTCCAGATGAACGTCTCTCTGTTCTTCGTCAAAATCACTTTGACTATGAAGATGAACGTGCCATTGATGTCGTTATCATGGGAAATGAAAAACTTTATAGCATAATGAAAGAGAAAGATGCCATCTACATGAAGGAAGATTTCTCAGATGAGGATGGAGTGCGTGCTGCCGAACTCGAAGGTGAATTTGCTGAACTTGGAGGTTGGGAAGCAGAAAGTGAAGCATCCCAATTACTTCAAAACCTAAACATTCCAGAAGAATTGCACTACCAAAATATGAGCGAATTAGCCAATGGTGAGAAAGTAAAGGTTCTCCTCGCCAAAGCACTTTTTGGTAAACCAGATGTTCTTCTCTTGGACGAGCCTACCAACGGTTTGGATATCCAATCTATTACTTGGCTAGAAGACTTCTTGATTGACTTTGATAACACAGTTATCGTAGTATCCCATGACCGTCACTTCTTAAACAAAGTGTGTACTCACATGGCCGACCTTGACTTTGGAAAAATCAAACTCTATGTCGGAAACTATGACTTCTGGAAGGAATCTTCTGAGCTTGCTGCTAAATTGCTAGCAGACCGTAATGCCAAAGCAGAAGAAAAAATTAAGCAATTGCAAGAATTCGTTGCTCGTTTCTCTGCCAATGCTTCTAAATCAAGACAAGCAACATCACGTAAGAAAATGCTTGATAAGATTGAGCTAGAAGAGATTGTACCATCTAGTCGTAAATATCCATTTATTAACTTTAAAGCAGAACGTGAGATCGGTAATGATCTCTTGACAGTAGAAAATCTAACTGTAAAGATTGATGGTGAAACTATTTTAGATAATATCAGCTTTATCTTGCGTCCAGGTGATAAGACAGCTCTTATTGGACAAAATGATATCCAAACGACTGCATTAATTCGTGCAATCATGGGAGATATTGACTATGAAGGAACTGTCAAGTGGGGAGTTACAACTAGTCAATCTTACCTGCCAAAAGATAACTCAGCTGATTTTGCAGGGGGAGAATCAATTCTTGACTGGTTGCGTCAATTCGCAAGTAAAGAAGAAGATGACAATACTTTCCTACGCGGTTTCCTTGGCCGTATGCTCTTCTCTGGGGATGAAGTTAACAAACCTGTCAACGTCTTGTCAGGAGGAGAAAAAGTTCGTGTTATGCTTTCAAAACTCATGCTCTTGAAATCAAATGTGCTTGTCCTCGATGATCCAACCAATCACTTGGACTTGGAATCTATCTCAAGTTTGAATGATGGATTGAAAAACTTTAAAGAATCAATCATCTTTGCCAGTCATGACCACGAGTTTATTCAAACTCTAGCCAACCATATCATTGTCTTGTCTAAAAATGGCGTCATTGACCGTATCGATGAAACCTATGATGAATTCCTAGAGAATGCAGAAGTACAAGCAAAAGTTAAAGAACTTTGGAAAGACTAAATAAAACTTCAAAACTCAGTTGGGTTAACCAGCTGAGTTTTCTAACATTTTATGAGGTAACATGAAATTATTTTTTAAAACATATTGGACCTATTTTGTTTCTTTCATCATTCCCATAATCATTATGATAGGAGTATATCTATCTCAAGGTATCTACTGGAATAGCGATACATCTCCACTATTAGGAGATGGGTTTCATCAATACGTTATTTTTGATATAGCTCTAAGAAATATCCTACACGGAAATGGTAGTTTGTTCTACACCTTTACAAGTGGCCTCGGATTGAATTTCTATGCCCTATCTAGTTATTACTTGGTTAGTTTCCTTTTACCACTAGTTTACTTTTTTGATCTAACGAATATGCCAGATGCTGTTTATCTGACAACTCTCTTAAAATTTGGATTGATTGGTCTGTCAACCTTCTTTAGTCTAAATAGATTATTTAAAGATATTCCGAAATCTTTAAAACTAGCCTTATCCACTTCTTATGCTCTGATTAGCTTTACCGTTAGTCAACTAGAGATAAAAACCTGGCTGGATGTTTTTATCTTGATTCCTTTAATTATAACTGGTTTACACCTACTTATAACTGAAAAGAAACTCCTTTTGTACTTTACAAGTCTGTCAATCTTATTTATCCAAAACTATTATTTTGGCTATATGACAGCATTGTTTCTTATTTTCTGGTATCTCTGCCAAATTTCCTGGGACTTTAAAACTCGAAAATCATCTTTTCTTGATTTCATAATCACCTCCGTTTTAGCTGGTATGGCTAGTTTGATTATGACTCTTCCCACTCTATTTGATTTACAGACACATGGGGAAAAATTAACTGAAGTTACAAAGTTTCAAACTGAAAATAGCTGGTATCTTGATCTCTTTGCTAAGCAATTCATTGGTTCCTTTGACACAACAAAGTATGGGGCTATCCCAATGATTTTTGTTGGACTACTTCCCTTTATTTTGACCATTTTATTTTTTACGCTGAAATCCACTAAGTTTCACGTGAAACTTATCTATGCAATTTTCTTTGCATTTCTAATTGCCAGCTTTTATATAGAGGCTCTTGATTTATTTTGGCAAGGCATGCATACTCCAAACATGTTTTTACATCGCTATGCTTGGATTTTCTCTACCTTGTTAATTTATACAGCAGCGGAAGTCTTAAATCGTCTGATAGAAATTAAAATCTGGAACTTTTTAGTTTCGCTTTTTCTTGTAGTAACAGGATTTTTAGCTACCATCTATCTAAAATCACATTATTCTTTTTTAACAGATTTGAATATTCTGCTTACTTTTGAATTTTGGGTTGTCTATTCGCTTTTACTCCTTGCAGTTATCAAAAAGTTTATCTCTGTAAATCTATTTTCCATTCTAATCTCTTTATTTATAATGGTTGAAATGAGTTTAAATGCTTCATCTCAAATAGACGGAATTGCTAAGGAATGGGGATTTGCTTCTCGAAGTGCATATAGTCGAGATATCCCAGCTATGGAATCTTTCTCAACATATATTGAGGATCCATTTACTCGTACTGAGAAACTACAAACTCAGACAGGAAATGACAGTATGAAATTCAACTACAATGGAATCTCTCAATTTTCATCTGTTCGAAATCGTTCAGCAAGCTCTACTTTAGATAAACTTGGTTTTAAATCATCTGGGACTAATCTCAATCTCCGTTATGCAAATAATAGTATTTTGGCTGATAGTTTATTTGGTATCCAGTATAATATCTCAGACAGTCCTATTGATAAGTATGGTTTTAAAGATATCTATCAAAAAGATAATCTTACCCTATATGAAAATCAATTCTCTCTTCCGATTGCTTTTGCTAGTCAATCTGTTTACAATGATGTCAAGTTCACTGAACACACTCTAGATAATCAGGCCTCGTTTTTAAATCAACTTGCTGACGTCAATTTTGATTATTTTTCTCCAATACCCTATGAAAAAACAGAGAATACTGATGATTTGATTAGTGTTACAAGTTCTTCAAATGAGGATGCAGCAATCCAGTATCAAATTGAAGTGCCAGAAAACAGTCAAGTTTATCTTTCTTTCACAAACCTTCACTTTTCTAATGACAAACAAAAAAAAGTTGACATCATTGTCAATGGAGAAAAGAAAACTTTTACAACTGATAATGTCTTCTCCTTCTTTAATCTAGGATATACTAAAGAGAAAAAAACTTTCAATATTAATGTTAGTTTCCCTGGAAATTCACAAGTATCATTTGAATCTCCTACCTTCTATCGTTTAGATACCAAAACTTTCACTGAGGCAATTCAAAAAATTAAAGAACAACCTGTCACAGTATCAACTTCTAAAAATAAGATCTTTGCTACATATGATGTCAAACAAGATACATCCATTTTCTTCACCATTCCTTATGACAAAGGCTGGTTTGCCTACCAAGATGGGAAGAAAATAGAAATTAAACAAGCTCAAACTGGCTTTATGAAAGTTGACGTTCCTAAGGGAAAAGGAACTATTACACTTTCCTTTATTCCAAATGGGTTTGTTATTGGAGCAATCTGTTCCTTTACTTCTCTTTTACTATTTGGAATCTATAATCACAAACGAAAGTCATCTAAGACATAAAAAAATCGACCAGTTGGTCGATTTTTTTAATCTTCTTCCATTTTCTTAGGTCGATAGGCTAGCATACCTAAACCAGTAAATAGGGCTAATATCACAGCAAGGAAAATGACTTGATGATGAATATTTCCTGTCATAGAAATTGTTTGTCGTAATCCCGAAACTGAATAACTCATTGGTAACCAAGGATTAATAGCTCTAAAGAAATTATTTGTCAAAGCAAGTGGATAGGTACCTGCACTTGATGCTAACTGTAATAAAAGCAAAATAAGAGAGAAGAAAGCTCCTACACGGCTATTCCATGTTGTTAATGCAGTTACCATAGACATAAATGTTAAGCTTGCGATAATAATTAAGAACAAGGTTCTCATTTCATGATTTGCTGTTAGACCAATAAGATGAACGCCACCATAGACTAAGACAGCGGCTAAAACAGCTATAACTCCATTTATCTCAAATCGAGATTTGAACCAAGCCCAGCGAGTTTCAGGATGACGACCTGAAGGTAATTTAGCAAAAATCATATTTGTTGATAGTGCAGCGACAAAGAGAGCGACTGATATCATATAAGGAGCCATAGCAATCCCATTTACAGGAACTTGATCATTGTCTGTTTTTGAAAGATTGAGTGGATTTGACAAAATCTCTGCATTTTTAGATTCTGTTGATGCTGATTTGAGTTGATCACTAGCATTACCTAGTCCTTGTCCTAAAGAAACAACTCCTGCCTGTAAATCTTCCAATCCAGAAGTTAACTTTGTTCCTCCTTCTGCTAGTTTCCCAGATCCATCTGCCAATTTATTAGCTCCATTCTCTAATTGAGAAGCACCTGAAAGTAACTGACTGGATTTGTCTGCTAATTGACCAGATCCTGATTGTAATTTATCAACTCCTGCCATTAATTCTTGACTCTTTTGATTCAATTGGTTAGAGCCAGTTGATAATTTTTCAATACCAGATACTAATTCTGGAGTTTTTTCAACTAATTGACCAACTCCTGCTGTCAAGCTAGAAGATTTTTGTGTCAAGGTGTTTGAGCCTGAAACTAGTTGATCCAAACTACCTGTCAAGGTGGAATTCTTTTCACTTAGTTGACTTGCACCCTGAGAAACTTTATCAACACCTGTAGTATATGCCTTTACACCTGATGTAATCGACTGACTAACAGGAACTAATTTACTCGTCACTGATCCCTGTATTTCTGTTAATCCACTTGACAATCCTGTCAAAGAAGTAGAAGCAAGCGGTAATACTTGATTAGCTTGATGTTTTAACGTTAAAAGATTTGAAGATTGATTTTGTAAGTTTTCTAAACCTCCCTGTAAACCTTGTACTAAATCTACAATTGATTGAGCCGATTGAATACTATCAGTCGAATTTTGAGATACAGAAGCACTTATCTCAGCTTGTTGCTCACTTGTCAAGGATTGATAAGCTGCTGTCGATTGAATATTTGCTAATATAGCTGCTTTATCAGACTGAGCACTTGCTAACATTTGATTAGAAAGAGAAACTATACTTGATAAAACAGAAGACAATTGTTTTGTATCTCCAACATCAATATTTTGAATAGCTTGATTTAACTGATTCAAACCAGAAGATAATTGATTAATTTGATCTTTTTGCCCAGACGAAGCATCTAACTTACTAGAAAGTTGTTGAATCCCTTCACTTAATTGCTCCACACTCATTCGAAGTGTAGCTGATTGACTAGATAACTGATTAGCACCTGTTGCAAGACTTCCCACTCCATTAGTGTAGGCACTAACACCAGATGAAAATTGGTTAAGACCAGTATTGAGCTGAGAAACACCGCCAGTATAGGCCTCTACACCAGTATATAACTGATTGATTCCCCCTACTAATTCAGGACTTTTAGAAGCTAATTGACCTAATCCGCTATCTAATTTACTCACTGCACCAGTATATGTAACCAAACCACTATTAAAATTCCCTAAGCCAAGATGAAGTTGTTCAACACCAGAAACATAAGAGGATAATCCTTTAGTAAACTGCTCCGTTCCATTTGAAAATGTTAAACTTGAATCTGCTAAAGAGTGTAGGTTAGTAGTCAATGTTTGACTTCCTGTCACTAACTGATTCGCTCCATCAGTTAATTTTTCACTACCAGAAGCTGCTTGACTCATGCCATCCTTTAATTCGACCATCTTATCAAATAAAGCTTTAGTATAGGTCACAGTTACATTTGTAGACACATTCTGCTTCAATTGTGTCATCGCAGAATCACTCATCTTACTAGCAATAAAACTATGACCACTTGAAGTCTGATAATCGATTTGCATTTGCTCTGGATGATCCGTTAAAATAGAAGCTGCTTTTTCAGACAAATCACTTGGTAAAATCACTACCATATAGTAATCGCCATCTTCCAATCCCTTCTTTCCTTCCTCTTCATCTACAAAATGAAAATCTAAGGTTTTATTTTCTTTTAAATTAGACACCATGTCTTTTCCTATTGCCATGATATTACCATTATAGGAAGCCTCTTTATCATGATTGACAACTGCCACAGGTAAGTCAGACAATTGACCATATGGATCCCACATTGATGACAAAAATATGATATTGTACAGAGCTGGAATAAGAGAAATCCCTATCATGACAATAATAAAGGTTGGTTTTTTAAAAATTGCTTTCCATTCTTTAAACATAGCTTCTCCTTTTTTAAACATATTGTCTAAAATTTTGATATAATAGATTATACATTAAAAAATCTAAATTACAAGATAAAAAATCCATTTTTAGACAGATAGTCTAATTTGTTTACAAGGAGGAAGTATGCAAGAAAGTAACAAACGCTTAAAAACAAAGCGAACTATTGAAAATGCTATGGTAGAATTACTGATGGAACAACCATTTGATCAAATTTCTACTGTCAAGTTAGCAAAAAAAGCCGGAATTAGTCGTTCCAGCTTCTATACTCACTATAAAGATAAGTATGATATGATCGAGCACTATCAAAGCAAGCTATTTCATACATTTGAATATATTTTTCAAAAACATGCTCATCACAAAAAAGATGCTATTTTAGAAGTCTTTGAATATCTAGAGTCAGAACCACTTCTGGCTGCCCTTCTTTCTGAAAATGGGACTAAAGAAATTCAAAATTTCTTACGAAATAAACTTCATATCATGCTCAGTACAGATTTACAAAAGCGATTTATGCAACTGAATCTTAATACCACTGAATTAGAATACAGTAGCATCTATCTAACTCACGCACTTTTTGGTGTCTGCCAAACTTGGATTGCACATGGAAAAAAAGAAAGTCCTCAAGAAATAACAGACTTCCTTATGAAGATGCTTGGTGATATAAATTGATACAAAAAAGGGAACAACACTATGTTCCCTTTTATCTATACTCCGCCAGTAGGACTCGAACCTACGACATCATGATTAACAGTCATGCGCTACTACCAACTGAGCTATGGCGGATAAAATAGTCCGTACGGGATTCGAACCCGTGTTACCGCCGTGAAAAGGCGGTGTCTTAACCCCTTGACCAACGGACCTTCTATCTGTAGCAGATATAACCATTATATCAATTTCTTACTAATTGTCAATCACTTTTGAGATTTTTTCTCTAAAATATCTTTCAATTTTCTAATTTTTAACCTTGAAATAGGACAACGATGGTCTTCATAGAAAACAATTTCTAGATTCTTTCGGTCAATTTCTCTAATATTGCCTATATTTACCAAAAATGACTTATGAGGAGAATAAAATCGCTGAGTATGTTTGTCCTTTTCCTGAATATCTGTCATGGTACCATAGAACTCTTTGGCAAAATTCTTACCAATAATGCGCAATTTATGAGAGACTCCTGTCGTTTCAATATACAAAATATCATGGTAAGGAATTTTTAAATCATTTCCCTTGTAATTGTAATCAAAATAATCTACAACATCTTCATTTTCAAGTAACATACTCTTCGTGTAAAAAATATTTTGCTCAATTCTCTTCTTAAACATCTCATCATTGATATCCTTATCAACAAAATCTAGAGCTGATACCTGGTATTTATAGGTTAAAGTCGCAAACTCTGATCGACTGGTGATAAAGACGATAATAGCGTAGGGATTGTAATGACGAATGAGCTGAGCAACCTCAAATCCTTTTTTCTCAATTCCATGAATATCGATATCTAGGAAATAAAGCTGATTTACTTCATCATTTTCAATGTATTCTTCAAATTCACGGACTTTTCCTGTTGTCTTGTATGATATTGGAATATTCGATTCTTTCGAAATTTCATCCAATATTCTTTCTAGTCTCACTTGATGTTCAATAACATCCTCTAAAATTAAAACTTTCATTCAAATTCCCTCTTAAATCTAATAATTTGTCTAAATGTACTGCCTTCCATCTCTGTTTCTAAAATGATGTTGTTGTACTTATCTAGTAGTTCTTTCACATTATTTAATCCGACTCCGCGATTTCTTCCCTTAGTGGAGAATCCTAAAGCAAATAGATCTCCTGAAGGAGTCATCGTCATTTTACATGAATTCTGAATCACAATAACTGTTTCAGTTTCCATCTTAATAACTGCTACTTCCATCTGCTTTTTATAGCTATCAGCTGATCCTTCGACAGCATTGTTCAATAAAACGCTCATGATACGAACCAAATCCAATAGTTCAATTGGGAGCTTGGTAATCGTATCTTTTACTTCCAGTGTAAACTCTACACCATTATTTCGAGCATAGACAATTGACTGTGCAACCAAACTTCGTAAAGCTGAATCTTCTATATTGTTCAAATCAAAGTAAGTATACTTATCTGAACGCAGTTTATGATTTGCTTTGACCAAAACTTCATTGTAAATTCTGTCAATTTCCTGTAAATCACCACTGTCAATTGCCATCTGCATACTGACAAGCATCCCAGCATAGTCATGTCTAAAACCACGGATTTCATTATACAAGCCAACAATTTCATCTGTATAATTCTGTAAATGTTTCTGTTCAAATTTCTTCTGCTTCAAAGCAATCTCTTTCTCCATTTGTTCTTTATGCGAATTCATTGCAAAAAAGGTCAAAAGTAGAGAAATAAAGACAATAGATGATAAAATACTTCCAAAACTATTCAAATGTTTAATCGTACTTACCATATCTGAAACGAAAGATACAATATGGAGCAGTAGTAAAGCAAAAAATACTTTTTTCAAGAAAGGATAGAGGTAGTCTTTGTCAAAATAGGATAGTTCCAAATGGAAATAATGAATGATTTTTAAGACAACAAAATAGGTCAACACCGTTACAACGAAAAAGAATGGGTCATGATATTGTGAAACAAAGTTATCTCCTGTTATAGAGGAGAAAGTTACGGACAGAAAGTTATGAGTGCTCTCATATAAAAGAGATAGTAGTAAACTTAGGAATAGTCCTCTATCCCTCTCATACTGTTTAATCCATCGAAAATAGGAATATAAGCCCAAAGGAAATAAAAATCTTTCAATCACTATTTCATCTAAATATAGAAGATAAAAGGAAAGTTCAAGTACTGCTTCTACTAGTAATGTATAGATACCAAAAAAATATAGTTCCTTTGATTTTATTTGACCTTTACAAATTAAACGGTAACTGTGACTAATAATTAAAAAATGACCAATAACTGTCCCAAATCCAAATAAATTCATTACTCTTTCCCCTTATTTTATTACTTTTTTCTTGGGAAAATAAAATCACGGAGGATTTTTGGCAGTCTCATCTCCCCACCTTTAATCTCCTGCAAGTCTTTTTCCTTCAAGGCTACAAACTGTTCCAATTTAACTGTGTTTTTCATAATAAAATCTCCTAAAATGTTTTTTCTTGTAAGCTAACTTACAAAAACCATTATACAAAATGGAATTTCGTTTTAGATAAAATTCTCTCAACTGTCATTTTTTTCTCCTCAAGTGTACTTTTTTAAGAAAAAAGCCGGGAAAATTCCCAGCTTTACTACTATATTGATCCCAGCAGGATTCGAACCTGCGACCGTTCGCTTAGAAGGCGAATGCTCTATCCAGCTGAGCTATGAGACCTAACACAACTATTCTACCAAAAAATCAATTAAAAGTCAATTTTCTATTTATGATAGGGCGAGCCCTGCTGAATCGTAAAAGCACGATAGATTTGTTCAGCAAGGACTAGTCTCATTAACTGATGGGGCAAGGTTAAGCGTCCAAAACTAACAGAAATATTGGCTCTCTTTTTTACATCCTGTGCTAATCCCAGACTCCCTCCAATAATAAAGGTAAGAGTAGAAAATCCTTTTATAGAAGCTTCTTCTAATTGCTTACTAAATTCTTCCGAGGATAAAGTTTTCCCTTCTATAGCTAACACAATAACAAAATCACGGTCACCAACTTTTGATAAAATTCTCTGACCTTCTATTTCTAAAATCTTTTGATTTTCTGACTCACTAGCCCTATCTGGTGTTTTTTCATCTGCCAGCTCAATCATTTCAAACTTAGCAAATCGAGAAATTCGTTTTGAATACTCCGCGATACCATCTTTTAAATACTTTTCTTTCAGTTTCCCAACTGTTACAACTTTTATTTTCATGACTCTATTCTAACATATTCTCTATTTTTTCACATCTTATTCACAAAATAAAAGGTTAATTTTAACCGAGAAAACCACAGATTTTTGAAAGTTATCCACAATCTGTGAAAAACTTTTGTGTTTAAGTTATAATTAAGCTAGTCAGTTTATACTTTCAGTAATTTCAAATATATGGAGGCAAATATGAAACATCTAAAAACATTTTACAAAAAATGGTTTCAATTAGTAGTCGTTATCGTCATTAGCTTTATTAGTGGAGCCTTGGGTAGTTTTTCAATAACTCAACTAACTCAAAAAAGTACTGTAAGTACCTCTAACAACAATAGTACTATTACACAGACTGCCTATAAGAATGAAAATTCAACAACTCAGGCTGTTAACAAAGTAAAAGATGCTGTTGTTTCTGTTATTACTTATTCAGCAAATAGACAAAATAGCGTATTTGGCAATGATGATACGGATACAGATTCTCAGCAAATCTCTAGTGAAGGATCTGGGGTTATTTATAAAAAAAATGACAAAGAAGCTTACATTGTCACCAACAATCACGTTATAAATGGTGCCAGCAAAGTAGATATTCGTTTGTCAGATGGAACTAAAGTACCTGGAGAAATTGTCGGAGCTGATACTTTCTCTGATATTGCTGTCGTCAAAATCTCTTCAGAAAAAGTGACAACAGTAGCTGAGTTTGGTGATTCTAGCAAGTTAACCGTAGGAGAAACTGCTATTGCCATCGGTAGCCCGTTAGGTTCTGAATATGCTAATACTGTCACTCAAGGTATCGTATCTAGTCTCAATCGAAATGTGTCTTTAAAATCTGAAGATGGACAAGCCATTTCTACAAAAGCCATCCAAACTGATACTGCTATTAACCCAGGTAACTCTGGTGGCCCACTGATCAATATTCAAGGACAGGTTATCGGAATTACCTCAAGTAAAATTGCCACAAATGGAGGTACATCTGTAGAAGGCCTTGGTTTTGCAATCCCTGCAAATGATGCTATCAATATTATTGAACAGTTGGAAAAGAACGGAAAAGTGACGCGTCCAGCGTTGGGCATCCAAATGGTCAATCTCTCAAATATTAATACAAGTGATATTAGAAGACTGAATATTCCAAGTAATGTAACATCTGGTGTAGTTGTTCGTTCTGTACAAAGCAATATGCCCGCCAATGGTCACCTTGAAAAATACGATGTTATTACAAAAGTAGATGACAAAGACATTGCTTCATCAACAGACTTACAAAGTGCTCTTTACAATCATTCTATCGGAGACACCATTAAGATAACTTACTATCGTAACGGTAAAGAAGAAACTACATCTATTAAACTTGACAAGAGTTCAGGCGATTTAGAATCTTAATTGACATCTATGTAAAGAAAGCTTTACATAAGAGAAAAGATGTGTTAGTGTAGAATCATGGAAAAATTTAAAATGATTTCTATCACGGATATACAAAAAAATCCCTATCAACCTCGAAAAGAATTTGATGGAGAAAAACTACATGAACTAGCACAGTCTATCAAAGAAAATGGGGTCATTCAACCGATTATTGTTCGTCAATCTCCTGTTATTGGTTATGAAATCCTTGCAGGAGAGAGACGCTATCGGGCTTCACTTTTAGCTGGTCTAACGTCTATCCCCGCTGTTGTTAAACAGCTTTCAGACCAAGAGATGATGGTCCAGTCCATCATTGAAAATTTGCAGAGAGAAAATTTAAACCCAATAGAAGAAGCACGCGCCTATGAATCTCTCGTAGAGAAAGGATTCACCCATGCTGAAATTGCAGATAAAATGGGCAAGTCTCGTCCATATATCAGCAACTCCATTCGTTTGCTTTCCTTGCCAGATGCTATCCTCTCAGAAGTAGAAAATGGCAAACTATCACAAGCTCATGCGCGTTCTCTAGTTGGGTTGAATAAGGAACAACAAGACTATTTCTTTCAACGAATTATAGAAGAAGACATTTCTGTAAGGAAATTAGAAGCTCTTCTGACAGATAAAAAACAAAAGAAACAGCAAAAAACTGATCATTTCATACAAAATGAAGAAGAGCAGTTAAAAAAACTACTCGGATTAGATGTAGAAATCAAATTGTCTAAAAAAGACAGTGGAAAACTCATTATTTCTTTTTCAAATCAAGAAGAATACAGTAGAATTATCAACAGCCTGAAATAAGGCTGTTCTTTTATTTTTTTATCTCACAATGTTATCCACTATTTTTTTCGATAAAAAGCTTAATAAATCAAAAGTTTTTAATTTTATCCCCAACCTGTGGATAAAAAATGATAACATTGTGGATTATTTTTCACAGCTTGTGGAAAATTCTTGCTATCTATGGTAAAATAAGTCTAGCATTAAACTTTTAAACAAGTAGTAAAGGAGGAGAACGGATTGAAAGAAAAACAATTTTGGAATCGTATCTTAGAATTTGCGCAAGAAAGACTAACTCGATCCATGTATGATTTCTATGCTATTCAAGCTGAACTCATCAAGGTAGAAGAAAATGTTGCTACTATATTTTTACCTCGATCTGAAATGGAAATGGTCTGGGAAAAACAACTAAAAGATATTATTGTAGTAGCTGGTTTTGAAATTTATGATGCTGAAATAACTCCCCATTATATTTTCCACAAGCCTCAAGATATTACTATCTCACAAGTTGAAGAAGCTACAAATTCAACTCTTTATGACTATAGTCCAAAGTTAGCATCTATTCCTTATTCAGAGACTGGATTAAAAGAGAAGTATACCTTTGAAAATTTTATCCAAGGGGATGGAAATGTTTGGGCTGTATCAGCTGCTTTGGCTGTCTCTGAAGATTTAGCTCTGACCTATAATCCTCTTTTTATCTATGGAGGACCTGGGCTTGGGAAGACTCACTTATTAAACGCTATTGGAAATGAAATTCTAAAAAATATTCCGAATGCGCGTGTCAAATATATACCTGCTGAAAGCTTTATTAATGACTTTCTTGATCACCTAAGACTTGGGGAAATGGAAAAGTTTAAAAAAACCTACCGCAGTCTTGATCTTTTGTTAATCGATGATATCCAGTCACTTAGCGGAAAAAAAGTCGCAACTCAAGAAGAATTTTTCAATACCTTTAACGCCCTTCATGACAAGCAAAAACAGATTGTCCTAACTAGTGATCGTAGTCCAAAACATCTAGAAGGGCTCGAGGAGAGGCTTGTCACGCGCTTTAGTTGGGGATTGACACAAACTATCACCCCCCCTGACTTTGAAACACGTATTGCCATTTTACAAAGTAAAACGGAACATTTAGGCTACAATTTCCAAAGTGATACTCTAGAATACCTAGCTGGGCAATTTGATTCAAATGTTCGAGACCTTGAGGGAGCTATCAACGACATCACTTTAATTGCCAGAGTAAAAAAAATCAAGGATATCACTATTGATATTGCTGCAGAAGCTATTAGAGCTCGCAAACAAGATGTTAACCAAATGCTCGTAATCCCAATTGACAAAATCCAAAATGAAGTTGGTAACTTTTATGGTGTTAGTGTCAAAGAAATGAAGGGAAGCAGACGCCTTCAAAATATTGTTTTGGCCCGTCAAGTAGCCATGTATTTATCTAGAGAACTGACAGATAATAGTCTTCCAAAAATTGGGAAGGAATTTGGAGGAAAAGATCATACAACAGTCATTCATGCCCATGCAAAAATTAAATCTTTGATTGATGAAGACGATAATTTACATTTAGAAATTGAATCAATCAAAAAGAAAATCAAATAACTTGTGGATAACTTTCGCTTTTTTATCTTTTTTATCCACATTTTTTAAACAAGCTCAAAAACTTGATATGACTTACTTTAAGTCTGTTTTCCACAGATTTCACAGACTCTATTATTACTATTATCCTTCTAATACTAAAAATAAATAAAGGAGAATCCATGATTCATTTTTCAATTAATAAAAATTTATTTCTACAAGCCTTAAATACAACTAAAAGAGCTATTAGTTCTAAAAATGCCATCCCTATTTTATCAACTGTCAAAATTGACGTAACTAATGAAGGTGTTACTTTAATTGGTTCAAATGGTCAAATTTCAATTGAAAATTTTATTTCTCAAAAAAATGAAGATGCTGGTTTGTTAATTACTTCTTTAGGTTCGATCCTTCTTGAAGCCTCTTTCTTCATCAATGTGGTATCTAGTCTACCTGATGTGACTCTTGATTTTAAAGAAATTGAACAAAATCAAATTGTTTTAACAAGTGGCAAATCAGAAATTACCCTAAAAGGAAAAGATAGCGAGCAATATCCACGAATCCAAGAAATTTCAGCAAGCACTCCTTTGGTTCTTGAAACAAAATTACTTAAGAAAATTATCAATGAAACAGCTTTTGCTGCAAGTACACAAGAGAGTCGTCCAATTTTGACAGGTGTTCATTTTGTATTGAGTCAACACAAAGAGTTAAAAACAGTTGCAACAGACTCTCATCGTCTAAGCCAGAAAAAATTGACTCTTGAAAAAAATAGTGATGATTTTGATGTCGTGATTCCTAGCCGTTCTTTACGCGAATTTTCAGCGGTATTTACAGATGATATTGAAACGGTAGAGATTTTCTTTGCTAACAATCAAATCCTCTTTAGAAGCGAAAATATTAGCTTCTATACTCGTTTGTTAGAAGGTAACTATCCTGATACAGATCGTTTGATTCCAACAGACTTTAACACTACAATTACTTTTGATGTGGTAAACTTACGTCAGTCAATGGAACGCGCTCGCCTTTTATCAAGTGCGACTCAAAATGGTACTGTGAAGCTTGAAATTAAAGGTGGGGTTGTTAGCGCCCATGTTCACTCTCCAGAAGTTGGTAAAGTAAACGAGGAAATCGATACTGATCAGGTGACTGGTGATGATTTGACTATTAGTTTCAACCCAACTTACTTGATTGATTCCCTTAAAGCTTTAAATAGCGAAAAGGTGACCATTAGCTTTATCTCAGCTGTTCGTCCATTTACTCTTGTGCCAGCAGATACTGACGAGGACTTTATGCAGCTCATTACACCAGTCCGTACAAATTAAGTGAAAGAGGTTGAGCTTAGCTCGCCTCTTTTATGATATAATCGAAAAAGAAAAGGAGAGTAGTATGTATCAAGTTGGAAATTTTGTTGAAATGAAAAAACCACATGCTTGCACAATCAAGTCAACAGGAAAAAAAGCTAATCGTTGGGAAATTACACGTGTAGGAGCAGATATCAAAATAAAATGCAGTAATTGTGACCATGTTGTCATGATGGGGCGCTATGATTTTGATCGAAAAATGAATAAAATTATTGACTAAGAAGCCTTAGTTAGAGGGTTAGCAAGTTTTCCCTTTTTGTGTTATAATATTAGGGATTGAAATGAAAACGGAGAATGAGAAAATATGGCTTTAACAGCAGGTATCGTTGGTTTGCCAAATGTTGGTAAATCAACACTATTTAATGCAATTACAAAAGCAGGAGCAGAGGCAGCAAACTACCCATTTGCGACTATTGATCCAAACGTTGGAATGGTAGAAGTTCCAGATGAACGCCTACAAAAACTAACTGAAATGATCACACCTAAAAAGACGGTTCCAACAACATTTGAATTTACAGATATTGCAGGGATTGTAAAAGGAGCTTCAAAAGGAGAAGGGCTAGGAAATAAATTCTTAGCTAATATCCGTGAAGTAGACGCGATTGTTCACGTAGTTCGTGCTTTTGATGATGAAAATGTGATGCGTGAGCAAGGACGTGAAGATGCCTTTGTGGATCCACTCGCAGATATTGATACCATTAATCTGGAATTGATTCTTGCTGACTTAGAATCAGTCAATAAGCGTTATGCGCGTGTAGAAAAGATGGCACGTACGCAAAAAGATAAAGAATCAGTAGCAGAATTTAATGTTCTTCAAAAGATTAAACCAGTTCTTGAAGATGGAAAATCAGCTCGCACCATCGAATTTACAGATGAAGAACAAAAAGTTGTCAAAGGTCTTTTCCTTTTGACAACTAAACCAGTTCTTTATGTTGCCAATGTCGATGAGGATGTAGTTTCAGATTCAGATTCTATCGACTATGTCAAACAAATTCGCGAATTTGCAGCGACAGAAAATGCTGAAGTAGTCGTTATTTCTGCGCGTGCTGAGGAAGAAATTTCTGAGTTAGACGAAGAAGACAAGCAAGAGTTTCTTGAAGCAATTGGGTTGACAGAATCAGGTGTTGACAAGTTGACTCGCGCAGCTTATCACTTACTTGGACTTGGAACTTACTTCACAGCTGGTGAAAAAGAGGTTCGAGCTTGGACCTTTAAACGTGGTATGAAGGCTCCTCAAGCAGCTGGTATCATCCACTCAGACTTTGAAAAAGGCTTTATTCGTGCAGTAACCATGTCATATGAGGATCTAGTGAAATACGGTTCTGAAAAGGCCGTAAAAGAAGCTGGACGTTTGCGTGAAGAAGGTAAAGAATATATCGTCCAAGACGGCGATATCATGGAATTCCGCTTTAATGTCTAAAAATTTAATAAATAGTGTCAATTAGGTTGGAAAAAAATTCCAACCCTTTTGGCTTTTGAAAGGAAAAATAAATGACCAAATTACTTGTAGGCTTGGGAAATCCAGGGGATAAATATTTTGAAACAAAACACAATGTTGGTTTTATGTTGATTGACCGACTAGCGAAGAAACAGAATGTCACTTTTACACACGATAAGATATTTCAAGCTGACCTAGCATCTTTTTTTCTTAATGGAGAAAAAATTTATCTTGTTAAACCAACGACCTTTATGAATGAAAGTGGAAAAGCGATTCATGCTTTATTGACTTACTATGGTTTGGATATTGAAGATTTACTAATCATTTACGACGATCTTGACATGGAAGTTGGGAAAATTCGTTTAAGAGCAAAAGGATCAGCAGGTGGTCATAATGGTATCAAGTCTATTATTCAACATATTGGAACCCAGGTCTTTAATCGTGTTAAGATTGGAATTGGAAGACCCAAAAACGGCATGTCAGTTGTTAATCATGTTTTAAGTAAGTTTGACAAGGATGATTATATCGGTATTTTACAGTCTATTGACAAGGTTGACGAATCTGTAAATTATTATTTACAAGAGAAAAATTTTGAGAAAACAATGCAGAGGTATAGCGGATAAATGGTGACCTTATTAGATTTATTCTCAGAAAATGATCAGATTAAAAAATGGCATCAAAGTTTAACAAATAAGAAAAGACAACTAATACTAGGTTTATCAATGTCTACTAAGGCTCTTGCAATTGCAAGCAGTTTAGAAAAAGAAGATAAGATTGTTTTATTGACATCAACTTATGGAGAAGCAGAAGGGCTTATTAGTGATCTTATTTCTATCTTGGGTGAGGAATTTGTCTATCCATTTTTGGTAGATGATTCCCCTATGGTCGAGTTTTTGATGTCTTCACAAGAAAAAATCATCTCACGGGTTGAAGCCTTGCGTTTTTTGACTGATCCGTCTAGGAAAGGGATCTTAGTTTGTAATATTGCAGCAAGTCGATTGTTTTTACCTTCTCCCAATATATTTAAAGATAGTATTGTAAAAATATCAGTGGGTGAAGAATATGATCAAAACGCACTTATCCATCAGTTAAAAGAAATCGGCTATCGAAAGGTTACACAAGTACAAACTCAAGGAGAATTTAGTCTTCGAGGAGATATTTTAGATATTTTTGAAATATCTCAGTTAGAACCTTGCCGAATTGAGTTTTTTGGTGATGAAGTAGATGGAATTCGTACTTTTGAAGTCGAAACACAATTATCGAAAGAAAATCAGACAGAACTCACCATCTTTCCAGCTAGCGACATACTTTTGAGAGAAAAGGATTATCAGCGAGGACAGTCAGCTTTAGAAAAACAAATTTCAAAAACTCTATCGCCGATTCTGAAATCTTACCTAGAAGAAATTCTTTCAAGTTTTCATCAAAAACAAATGCATTCAGATTCTCGGAAATTTTTATCTTTGTGCTATGAGAAATCATGGACTGTATTTGATTATATTGAAAAAGATACGCCCATATTCTTTGATGATTATCAGAAATTGATGAATCAGTATGAAGTCTTTGAAAGAGAATTAGCGCAATACTTTACAGAAGAGTTACAGAATAGTAAAGCATTTTCTGAGATGCAGTATTTTGCAGATACTGAGCAAATCTATAAAAAACAAAGCCCAGTGACCTTTTTTTCTAATCTGCAAAAGGGGTTAGGAAATCTCAAATTTGACCAAATTTATCAATTTAATCAATATCCTATGCAGGAATTTTTCAATCAATTTTCTTTTCTAAAAGAAGAAATTGAGCGATACAAAAAAATGGATTATACTATTATCCTGCAGTCTAGCAATTCAATGGGAAGTAAAACATTGGAGGATGTTTTCGAGGAATACCAGATTAAATTGGATTCTAGAAATAAGTCAAGTATCTGTAAAGAATCTGTAAACTTAATCGAGGGGAATCTCAGACATGGTTTTCATTTTGTAGATGAAAAGATTTTATTTATAACTGAACATGAGATTTTTCAAAAGAAATTGAAACGTCGTTTTCGAAGACAACATGTTTCAAACGCAGAGAGATTAAAAGATTACAATGAACTTGAAAAAGGAGATTACGTTGTTCACCATATTCATGGGATTGGCCAATATCTAGGAATTGAAGCCATTGAAATCAAGGGAATTCATCACGATTATGTCAGTGTCCAGTATCAAAATGGGGATCAAATTTCTATCCCAGTAGAACAGATTCATCTGCTGTCCAAATATGTTTCAAGTGATGGGAAAGCACCTAAACTAAATAAATTAAATGATGGTCATTTCAAAAAAGCAAAGCAAAAAGTTAAGAACCAGGTAGAGGATATAGCTGACGATTTAATTAAACTTTATTCTGAACGCAGCCAGTTGAAGGGTTTTGCTTTCTCAGCTGATGATGAGGATCAACACGCTTTTGATGATGCCTTTCCTTATGTTGAAACGGATGATCAACTTCGTAGTGTTGAGGAAATCAAGAGAGATATGCAGGCTTCTCAACCAATGGATCGACTTTTAGTTGGGGATGTTGGTTTTGGAAAGACTGAAGTTGCTATGCGTGCAGCCTTTAAGGCAGTCAATGATCACAAACAAGTTGTCGTTCTAGTTCCGACGACGGTTTTAGCGCAACAGCACTATACGAATTTTAAGGAACGATTCCAAAATTTTGCAGTTAATATTGATGTGTTGAGTCGCTTTAGAAGTAAAAAAGAGCAGACTGAAACACTTGAAAAATTGAAAAACGGTCAAGTTGATATTTTGATTGGAACACATCGTGTTTTGTCAAAAGATGTTGTGTTTGCTGATTTAGGCTTAATGATTATTGATGAGGAACAGCGATTTGGTGTCAAGCATAAGGAAACCTTGAAAGAACTGAAGAAACAAGTGGATGTCCTAACTTTGACCGCTACTCCAATCCCTCGCACCCTCCATATGTCTATGCTGGGAATTAGAGATTTGTCTGTTATTGAAACTCCGCCGACTAATCGCTATCCTGTTCAGACCTATGTTTTGGAAAAAAATGATAGTGTCATTCGTGATGCTGTTTTGCGTGAAATGGAGCGTGGAGGTCAAGTTTACTATCTTTACAATAAAGTTGATACAATTGATCAGAAGGTTTCAGAATTACAGGAGTTAATTCCAGAAGCTTCGATTGGGTATGTTCACGGACAAATGAGTGAAATCCAGTTGGAAAATACTCTATTAGACTTTATTGAGGGACAATACGATATTTTAGTGACGACTACTATTATTGAGACAGGGGTGGACATTCCAAATGCCAATACCTTGTTTATTGAAAATGCAGACCATATGGGCCTGTCAACCTTGTATCAGTTAAGAGGAAGAGTTGGACGTAGTAATCGTATTGCTTATGCTTATCTCATGTATCGTCCAGAAAAATCAATCAGTGAAGTCTCTGAGAAGAGATTAGAAGCGATTAAAGGATTTACAGAATTGGGATCCGGATTTAAGATTGCTATGCGAGATCTTTCGATTCGTGGAGCAGGAAATCTTTTAGGAAAATCTCAGTCTGGTTTCATTGATTCTGTTGGTTTTGAATTGTATTCGCAGTTATTAGAGGAAGCTATTGCTAAACGAAACGGTAACGCTAACACAAGAACCAAAGGGAATGCTGAGTTGATTTTGCAAATTGATGCCTATCTTCCTGATACTTATATTTCTGATCAACGACATAAGATTGAAATTTACAAGAAAATTCGTCAAATTGACAACCGTGTCAATTATGAAGAGTTACAAGAAGAGTTGATGGACCGCTTTGGAGAATACCCAGATGTAGTAACCTATCTTTTAGAGATTGGTTTGATCAAGTCATATTTGGACAAGGTCTTTGTTCAACGTGTGGAAAGAAAAGAAAATAAGATTACAGTTCAATTTGAAAAAGTCACCCAACGACTGTTTTTAGCTCAAGATTATTTTAAAGCTTTATCCGCAACGAACTTAAAAGCAGGTATCGCTGAGAATAAGGGATTAATGGAGCTTGTATTTGATGTCCAAAATAAGAAAGATTATGAAATTTTAGAAGGTCTGCTGATTTTTGGAGAAAGTTTATTAGGGATAAAAGAGTCGAAAGAAGGCAATTCTCTTTGATATTTTTCTTATATAAAAAAGATAAAAATGGTACAATAATAAGTTGAGGTAGTAAAGATGAGATTAGACAAATATTTAAAAGTATCACGAATTATCAAGCGTCGTACAGTAGCAAAGGAAGTAGCAGATAAAGGCAGAATCAAGGTGAATGGGATCTTGGCCAAAAGTTCAACGGATTTGAAAGTTAATGACCAAGTTGAAATTCGATTTGGCAATAAGTTACTACTTGTAAAAGTACTAGAGATGAAAGATAGTACGAAAAAAGAAGATGCAGCAGGCATGTATGAAATTATCAGTGAAACACGGGTAGAAGAAAATGTCTAAGAATATTGTACAATTAAACAATTCTTTTATCCAAAATGAATATCAACGTCGTCGCTACCTGATGAAAGAACGACAAAAACGGAATCGTTTTATGGGGTGGGTATTGATTTTGATTATGCTGTTATTTATTTTGCCAACTTTTAATTTAGCGCAGAGCTATCAGCAATTACTCCAAAGACGTCAGCAATTAGCAGAGTTGCAAACTCAGTATCAAACTTTGAGTGATGAAAAGGATAAGGAGACAGAATTTGCTACAAAGTTGAAAGACGAGGATTATGCTGCCAAATATACACGAGCGAAGTACTATTATTCTAAGTCTAGGGAAATAGTTTATACGATTCCTGACTTGCTTCAAAGGTGATAAAATGGAAAATTTATTAGATGTAATAGAGCAATTTTTGAGTTTATCAGATGAAAAACTGGAAGAGCTAGCTGATAAAAATCAATTATTGCGTTTACAAGAAGAAAAGGAAAGGAAGAATGCGTAAATTCTTAATTATTTTGTTGCTACCAAGTTTTTTGACCATTTCAAAAGTTGTTAGCACAGAAAAAGAAGTAGTATATACTTCGAAAGAAATTTATTACCTTTCACAATCTGACTTTGGTATTTATTTTAGAGAAAAATTAAGTTCTCCCATGATTTATGGAGAGGTTCCTGTTTATGCGAATGAAGATTTAGTAGTGGAATCTGGAAAATTGACTCCCCAAACAAGTTTTCAAATAACCGAGTGGCGTTTAAATAAACAAGGGATTCCGGTATTTAAGTTATCCAACCATCAATTTATAGCTGCAGACAAACGATTTTTATATGATCAGTCAGAGGTAACTCCAATAATAAAAAAAGTATGGTTAGAATCTGATTTTAAACTGTACAATAGTCCTTATGATTTAAAAGAAGTTAAATCATCCTTATCAGCTTATTCGCAGGTATCAATCGACAATACCATGTTTGTAGAAGGAAGAGAATTTCTACATATTGATCAGGTTGGATGGGTAGATAAGGCATCAACTTCTGAAGAAGATAATCGGATGAGTAAAGTCCAAGAAATGTTATCAGAAAAATATCAGAAAGATTCTTTCTCTATTTATGTTAAGCAACTGACTACTGGAAAAGAAGCTGGTATCAATCAAGATGAAAAGATGTATGCAGCTAGTGTTTTAAAACTACCTTATCTCTATTATGCGCAAGAAAAAATAAATGAGGATCTTTATCAGTTAGATACGACTGTAAAATACGTATCTGTAGTCAATGATTTTCCAGGTTCTTATAAACCAGAGGGAAGTGGCAGTCTTCCTAAAAAAGAGGATAATAAAGAATATTCTCTAAAAGATTTAATTACGAAAGTATCAAAAGAATCGGATAATGTAGCTCATAACATATTAGGATATTACCTTTCAAACCAATCAGATGCAACATTTAAGTCCAAGATGTCTGCCATTATGGGAGATGATTGGGATTCAAAAGAAAAATTAATTTCTTCTAAAATGGCTGGGAAGGTCATGGAAGCTATTTATAATCAAAATGGATTTGTGCTAGAGTCTTTGACTAAAACAGATTTTGATAATGAGCGAATTACCAAAGGTGTTTCTGTTAAAGTAGCTCATAAAATTGGGGATGCGGACGAATTTAAGCATGATACGGGTATTGTCTACGCAGATTCTCCATTTATTCTTTCTATTTTCACTAAAAATTCTGATTATGATACGATTTCTCAGATAGCCAAGGATATTTATGAGGTTCTAAAATGAGGGAACAAGATTTTTTAAATCATTTTCTCAGGAAGGGATATTTCAAAAAGCATGCTAAAGTGGTGCTAGCTCTTTCTGGTGGATTAGATTCTATGTTTATATTTAAGGTATTGTCTACTTATCAAAAAGAGTTAGAAATTGAATTGATTTTAGCTCATGTGAATCATAAGCAGAGAGTAGAATCAGATTGGGAAGAAAAGGAATTAAGGAAGTTAGCTGTTGAAGCTGGACTTCCTATTTATGTCAGCAATTTTTCAGGAGAATTTTCAGAAGCGCGTGCTCGAAATTTTCGTTATGAGTTTTTTCAAGAGGTCATGAAAAAGACAGGTGCGACAGCCTTAGTCACTGCCCACCATGCAGATGATCAGGTGGAAACGATTTTGATGCGTTTGATTCGAGGTACCCGTTTGCGCTATCTATCAGGAATTAAGGAGAAGCAAGTAGTCGGAGAGATAGAAATCATTCGTCCCTTCTTGCATTTCCATAAAAAAGACTTTCCACCAATTTTTCACTTTGAAGATACATCAAATAAGGAAAATTATTATTTTCGCAATCGTATTCGAAACTCTTATTTACCAGAATTAGAAAAAGAAAATCCTCGATTTAGAGATGCAATCTTAAGCATCGGCAATGAAATTTTAGATTATGACTTAGCCATAGATGAATTATCTAACAATATTGATGTGGAAGATTTACAGCAGTTATTTTCTTATTCTGAGTCTACACAAAGAGTTTTACTCCAAACTTATCTGAATCGTTTTCCAGATTTGAATCTCACAAAAGCTCAGTTTGAAGAAGTTTGGCAGATTTTAAAATCTAAAAGCCAGTATCGTCATCCGCTTAAAAATGGCTATGAATTGATAAAAGAGTATCAACATTTTCAGATTTGTAAAATCGGTCCTCAGGCTGATGGAAAGGAAGATGAACTTGTGTTACACTATCAAAATCAGGTTACTTATCAAGGATACACATTTTCCTTTGGAATTCCTTTAGAAGGTGAACCAATTCAACAAATACCTGTTTCACGAGAAACATCCATACACATTCGTCATCGAAAACCAGGAGATTTTTTGATTCAAAATGGGCATAGAAAAAAACTCAGACGTCTATTTATCGATTTGAAAATCCCTATGGAAGAGCGAAAATCTGCTCTGATTATTGAGCAATTTGGTGAAATTGTCTCAATTTTGGGAATTGCAACCAGTAATTTGAGTAAAAACACGAAAAATGATATAATGAACACTGTACTTTATATAGAAAAAATAGATAGGTAAAAAAATGTTAGAAAACGATATTAAAAAAATCCTTGTTTCACACGATGAAATTACAGAAGCTGCTAAAAAATTAGGTGCTCAATTAACCAAAGACTATGCAGGAAAAAATCCAATTTTAGTTGGGATTTTAAAAGGATCTATTCCTTTTATGGCTGAATTGGTTAAACATATTGATACACATATTGAAATGGACTTCATGATGGTTTCTAGCTACCATGGTGGAACAGCAAGTAGTGGTGTTATCAATATTAAACAAGATGTGACTCAAGATATCAAAGGAAGACATGTTTTATTTGTAGAGGATATCATTGATACAGGTCAAACTTTGAAGAATTTGCGAGATATGTTTATTGCAAGAGAAGCAGCTTCTGTTAACATTGCAACCTTGTTGGATAAACCAGAAGGACGTGTTGTAGAAATTGAGGCAGACTATACTTGCTTTACTATTCCAAATGAGTTTGTAGTAGGTTATGGTTTAGACTACAAAGAAAATTATCGTAACCTTCCTTATGTTGGAGTATTGAAAGAAGAAGTATATTCAAATTAGAAAGAGCAATTTTTAATGAAAAAACAAAATAATGGTTTAATTAAAAATCCTTTTCTATGGTTATTACTTATTTTTCTCCTAGTTACAGGTTATCAGTATTTTAGTACAGGTAGTGTTGCAGGGAAAAGTGAGCAAATTAATTATACAGAATTGGTAAAAGAAATTACCGATGACAATGTAAAAGAATTGACTTACCAACCAAATGGCAGTGTTATCGAAGTTTCAGGTGTTTATAAAAATCCTAAAACAAGTAAAGAAGAAACAGGTATCCAGTTCTTTTCTCCTTCTGCTACAACAGTAGAGAAATTTTCAAGTATTATTCTTCCTTCAGATACTACAGTATCAGAATTGCAAAAGCTTGCTTCTGACCATAAGGCGGCAGTAACTATTAAGCATGAAAGTTCAAGTGGTATGTGGATTAATATTCTTGTATCCATTGTGCCATTCGGTATTCTCTTCTTCTTCCTATTCTCCATGATGGGAAATATGGGAGGAAATAATAGCCGTAACCCAATGAGTTTTGGACGTAGCAAGGCTAAAGCTGCAAATAAAGAAGATATTAAAGTAAGATTTTCAGATGTTGCTGGAGCTGAGGAAGAAAAACAAGAACTAGTTGAAGTTGTTGAATTCTTAAAAGATCCAAAACGATTTACAAAACTTGGAGCCCGTATTCCAGCAGGTGTCCTTCTAGAGGGACCTCCAGGAACAGGTAAGACTTTGCTTGCTAAAGCAGTCGCCGGAGAAGCAGGTGTTCCATTCTTTAGTATCTCAGGTTCTGACTTTGTAGAAATGTTTGTCGGAGTTGGAGCCAGTCGTGTTCGTTCTCTTTTTGAAGATGCCAAAAAAGCAGCACCAGCTATCATCTTTATAGATGAAATTGATGCTGTTGGCCGTCAACGTGGAGTTGGTCTTGGCGGAGGAAATGACGAACGTGAACAAACCTTGAACCAACTTTTGATTGAGATGGATGGTTTTGAGGGAAATGAAGGGATTATCGTCATCGCTGCGACAAATCGTTCAGATGTACTGGACCCTGCCCTTTTGCGTCCAGGACGTTTTGATAGAAAAGTATTGGTTGGCCGTCCTGATGTTAAAGGTCGTGAAGCAATCTTGAAAGTTCATGCTAAGAACAAGCCTTTAGCAGAAGATGTTGATTTGAAATTAGTGGCTCAACAAACTCCAGGTTTTGTTGGTGCTGATTTAGAGAATGTCTTGAATGAAGCGGCTTTAGTTGCTGCTCGTCGCAATAAATCGATAATTGATGCTTCAGATATTGATGAAGCAGAAGATAGAGTGATTGCTGGTCCTTCTAAGAAAGATAAGACTGTTTCACAAAAAGAACGTGAATTGGTTGCCTACCATGAGGCAGGTCATACCATTGTTGGTTTAGTTTTGTCAAATGCCCGTGTTGTTCATAAAGTTACTATCGTACCACGCGGCCGTGCAGGCGGTTATATGATTGCACTTCCTAAGGAAGACCAAATGCTTCTATCTAAAGAAGATATGAAAGAGCAGTTGGCTGGCTTAATGGGTGGACGTGTAGCTGAAGAAATTATCTTTAATGTCCAAACTACAGGAGCTTCAAACGACTTTGAACAAGCGACACAAATGGCGCGTGCAATGGTTACAGAGTACGGTATGAGTGAAAAACTGGGTCCAGTACAGTATGAGGGAAATCATGCTATGTTTGGAGCACAAAGCCCTCAAAAATCAATTTCAGAACAAACAGCTTATGAAATTGACGAAGAAGTTCGTTCATTACTGAATGAAGCACGAAATAAAGCTGCTGAAATTATTCAGTCAAATCGTGAAACTCACAAGTTGATTGCAGAAGCATTATTGAAATACGAAACATTGGATAGTACACAAATTAAATCTCTTTACGAAACAGGAAAGATGCCTGAAACAGTAGAAGAGGAATCTCATGCACTATCTTATGATGAAGTAAAGTCAAAAATGAATGACGAAAAATAACCCAAAGAGAGGCAAGACCTCTCTTTTTTGTGCAGTTGAGGCAGTAAAGGGTGCAGAATGGATGAAATGAACCCAATTAGCTTCTTGATTTGTTAGACTGTAAACAGAAAGGGGAAAAGAATGATTAAAGAATTGTATGAAGAAGTCCAG
>NZ_VMMF01000019.1:0-18995 GCF_013277075.1 Streptococcus sp. 959 | reverse complement strand
CTACTGCTTCCTTAGCTTTGCCTTTTATTTGCTGCTCTTCATTCAGAGTTTTCCGTTTTTCTAGAGCCTCTTCCACTACTGTTTTATAATCACTAGTGTTACCTCCAGAACCAATCTTCTCCTTAATTTCTTGCAATTTTGCTTTATAAGCAGCCTTGGTTTCAGGAGTAGACCATTTTGTATCTTTTTCTTTTTGTTCGGTTAATTTATCATAAACTTTTTTAGCTAAGTCCTTGGCAACTTTGCTGGTGTCCTGAGTAACTGCAAACCCATTTCCAACAACTGGTAGAGCATAATGTTCCCAAGGTATTTGATACCCCATACCTAATTTGTTGTTATCAGCTGCACTAATACGAACAGTATACTCGGTTACACCTTTTGGCAATTCAATTCCTTTACTTTGAAATGTACCAAACTTCATTCCTAATTTGTTTTTATTAGTATCTTCAGCTAACTTGGAATTTAATTCATTCCGACCAGGAACTGGATTCATATTACTTTCAAATGTTTTATTTCCTGCTGCATCAACTTTTGTTACTTTCTTTTTTTCATTATCTGTAGTATCAGTAGGTTTAAATGTTTCACTGTAGATAGTTGAAAATGAGCCATCTCCACTCTTGGTCATAACTTCTACCTTATACGCAGCCTTATTCCCGTCAATATCTCCTGTAAATCCCGTTTTAAAAGCAATTGTTACTCCAGTTCCTGTGGAAGAAGAATAAGCTTTAAAAGTTTTCTCGATACCATTGTAACCTTCTATCCCTTTTCCTTTATTTCCATTATTTCCATTATCATAATCCTTGTAAGGAGACTTATCAAATACTACTTTATCTTTAGTTTTTTTCGTTCTAACTTCCCCTAAAAAGAGAGCATAATCTTGCGAACGATCAAACGAGCTTTCATCTAAATAAGTTTTAAATTTACCATTCGAAACTACCGTATTCACAGTCTCAATAGGAAAGACCCCGTTAGCTGTCTTTCTTGCAACAGCAAATTTTCCTGCTTTGCCATCTGCTGAAACTGCCTTCCAACCACCAAATTCATTCAATTCACTCACTTGACCTTGAGATATACTTTTGGTAGCACCAACTTGGTCTATGTTAGCAAGTTTTTTCTCATTCTCTACTGTTTCAGGCAAATCTTTTAATTTAGTCGCCAAATCGTCTACACTTGCACCATCTTCTGGAGCTTCATAAGTCCGATTTGCATCTGGGTCGTCATCGGCTGCAGCCACTGTTGGGGCAGAGTCTGCAGCACGTCTTTTACGTACTTTTGGCTTGTTGCTTTCTGTTGTTGCAGTTTCTTCTGCAGGTTTTGTTGTTGCTACTGATGTCGTAGATGGCTCTTCAGCTTTCACTGTTGTTTGTTGTTTGTTTTCTACACTATTTGCTTCTGCAGATGATGCCTCAGTGTTTTTTTCTGCTGATTTTTCTTCTATTGCTGAAGTAGTAGATGATACTACTGGCGCTGGAGTAGCATCAGCAGGTGCTGGAGTAGTTGTGTCTGCTTGACCCTTCGGAGCAGTCGAGTCACTGGCACCAGAATTTTCATCCAACTGATTATTTGCTGGAGTAGCTGCTAGGGCAGAATCTGTTGCTGTTACGTTTGGTTCTGCTGCATACACTGCACCATTTCCCAAAAACATAAAAAGTGCTGCAACCGCTACACTGGCCGCACCAAAACTTACTTTTCTGACAGAGTAACGAATTACCTTCTCACGACGTGAGCGTTCTACTCGACTCATAGAATGATTATTTTCCATCTATAAAGACTCCTTTATAATTTATTAAACTAGTGAAGACGGTAATGCTAGTTGATATATATATATATATATATATATATATATATATCAACTAAAAGAATCACATATACACTATTTTAATTCTAATTTTATCATTGTTATGCTAATAAATCAAGTATTTTGATTTATTAGACAGAAAAATAAAAATACACTTAGATTTTATTTCATGCCGAAGTTGAAACAGCACATTGAAACTTCTAAAACATTGCTATAAACTTGTTTGAATTCCCCAATAGATTTGTTCGCAGTTTATTTCAATCTACTGTAGTCTTAAACAGTTATAAAAGCGAAATCAAGAAAGTATATAAGAACAGCTTCATTCACACTAACAAGACCTAAGATTTAAAAACAAAAAACGAACAAAATAGAATTCTAACCGTCTAGAAAACTAGTTTTATTCGTTTTTTATGTTTAAGTCTAAACTTTCATTTCAAACTCTAATAACTTAACGCACTTCTGCATTGACTTTTTCTTCAAGCGATGCTTGGATTTTTTCCATGTAGCGTGCTACTTCTTCGTCCGTTAAGCTATCTTCTGGATTTTGGAAGGTCAAGCTATAAGCCATTGACTTCATACCAAGTCCCAATTTTTCTCCTGAGAAGACGTCAAAGAGTTTGATATCTGTCAAACGTTTCACACCAGCAGCTTGGATAGCGTCCACAACTTCTTGATGAGTGACTTCTGCCTTGAGGAGTAGGGCAACGTCACGGCTGACTGCTGGGAATTTGGTGATTTCCACAAATGGAGCAGCAGGTTTAAGCGCAGCTTCGATGGCTGAAAGGTTGAGCTCAGCTACATAAGTTTCTGGAATATCGTAGGCCTTAGCAGTGACTGGATGCACTTGACCAAGGAAACCAAGAACTTGGTCACCTAGTGAAATGACTGCTGTACGACCTGGATGAAGACTAGCAATTTCAGATGTCGCTGTATAAGTCACTTCTAGTCCCAAACGAGCAAAGAGGGCTTCAAGGATTCCTTTAGCATAGAAGAAATCAACTGGAACGGCTGCTGTTTGGAAATCTTTTTCAGCAACCAAGCCTGTCAAGGCAAAGGCGAAGCTGTTAATCTCATTTGGAAGTTCTTCTTTTGGATTGCCAGTTTGTTCAAAAACTTTCCCAATCTCATAAAGGGCCAAGTTTTTATTCTTACGAGCCACGTTGTAAGCAACTGTATCTAGGATACCTGAGATCATATTTTGACGGAGGACAGAACGGTCCACTGTCATTGGCCACATAAGTTCCGTAAGGTTACTTGGTTGAGCCGTAAACTCAACTGCTTTTTCAGGCGTTGTCAGAGCGTAGGTAATGATTTCTGTCAAACCTGCCCCTTCAGCAATGGTACGAACTTGACGACGAAGTTTTTGTGTCGTAGTCAATTCACCAGCTGTTCCATCGTCTTTTGGAAGACTAGTTGGCAAGCGGTCATATCCATAGATACGAGCGATTTCTTCAAAGAGGTCTGCTTCAATGGTGATGTCCCAACGACGACGTGGTACGCTGACTGTAAAACTATCTGCATTTCCAGAGAGACCAAATCCAAGACGACGGAAGACATCTTCAACATCAGAGTATGAAAGATCTGTTCCAAGAACACGGTTGGCGTCTGCAAGGGTAGAAGAAACTTCCACATCAGAAGTATCAAGCTCACCTGCTGAAACGAAGCCCTTACGAACCGTCGCACCAGCAAGTTCTGCAATCATGCTAGCCGCCGCATCAAGGGCTTCATTGACTGTTGCCACATTGATGCCTTTTTCAAAGCGAGAAGATGACTCAGAACGAAGATTCAAGCGACCGCTAGTTTTACGGATAGATTTGCCATTGAAGACAGCAGCTTCAAGGACAACGCGACTAGATTTTTCCGAGATTTCTGTTTCTTGACCACCCATAACACCTGCAAGAGCTACTGGTTTGTCTGCGACAGTGATGACTAAGTCATTCACGTCCAAATCACGTTCTTCACCATCCAAGGTCACCAATTTTTCACCAGCACGCGCTTCACGCACACGGATGTCAGTTCCTTCAAAGGTATCCAAGTCAAAGGCATGCATGGGTTGACCAAAGTAGAGCAGGATGTAGTTGGTCACGTCCACTACGTTATTGATTGGACGGATGCCTTCGTTCATGAGGAGATTTTGCAACCATTGTGGACTTGGTGCGATGGTCACATTGTCCAAGATACGAGCCGCATAGTAAGGAGCCTTGTCTGTTTCAATGCCTACAGAAAGGGCATCTGCTGCAACTTGGTCCGTTTCTGAAAGAGTAAATTCTTTAAAATTGACTGCCTTGTCGTAGATGGCTGCCACTTCGTGAGCCACTCCACGCATAGAAAGGGCATCAGCACGGTTTGGTGTGATAGAAAGTTCAATGATTTCATCATCCAAGTCTAGGTAAGAGAAGACTTCATCCCCAGGAACTGCATCTTCTGGCAAGATTTGAATACCATCTGCAAATTCCTTTGGTACAACTGAGTCAGAAATTCCCAATTCACCAAGTGAACAGATCATTCCAAGTGACTCTAAACCACGGATTTTCCCTTTTTTGATTTTGTAGTTGTCAGCGATACGAGCTCCTGGAAGTGCCACCATGACCTTAATACCTGCACGCACATTTGGTGCCCCACAGACGATTTGACGGGCTTCTTCTTCACCAACGTTAACCTGACAAACATGGAGGTGAGTTTCTGGCACATCTTCGCAAGACAAGACCTCACCGACGACAATTTTTGAGAGACCAGCAGCTGGTGATTCGACACCCTCTACCTCGATCCCTGTAGTTGACATTTTTTCAGCCAACTCTTGTGATGGCACATCAATGTCCACCAATTCTTTTAACCATTTATAAGATACAAGCATAATTCTGATTGTAAGATCCCACCACGTGGGACCTTTTCAATTCCTTTCTTTTTCTTCGAGTCAGTCCTTACCATTCTCTATGGAGAAAAAATGACTAGGACTGTGTTTCAAGTTTCAATCTTATTTAAACTGTTCTGAGAAACGGACATCTCCTTGGTAGAATCCACGGATATCGTTTATTCCGTAACGGAGCATAGCGACACGCTCTTGACCAAGACCAAAGGCAAAGCCAGAGTAAACAGTCGCATCGATACCACTCATTTCAAGGACACGTGGGTGAACCATACCGGCACCCATGATTTCGATCCAACCTGTTTTCTTACATACGTTACAACCTTCTCCACCACACTTGAAGCAAGAAACATCCACCTCAACAGATGGCTCTGTGAATGGGAAATAAGATGGACGCAAACGAATTTGACGCTCTTCACCAAACATTTTTTGGACAATCAATTGAAGCGTTCCTTGAAGGTCTGCCATAGAGATATTTTTCCCAACAACCAAGCCTTCGATTTGGTGGAACTGGTGACTGTGGGTCGCATCATCCGTATCACGGCGGAACACACGCCCTGGTGAAATCATTTTCAAAGGACCTTTAGAGAAATCATGCGCATCCATAGCACGCGCCTGAACTGGAGACGTGTGAGTACGAAGTAAGATTTCTTCTGTAATGTAGAAAGTGTCCTGCATATCACGGGCTGGGTGGTCTTTGGGAAGGTTCATACGCTCAAAGTTATAGTAGTCTTGCTCCACTTCAAAACCATCCACGACTTGGTAACCCATACCGATAAAGATATCTTCGATTTCCTCACTCGTTTGTGTCAAAACATGACGGTGACCAGTCGCAACTGGACGACCTGGAAGTGTCACATCGATTCTCTCGCTAGCAAGTTGAGCTGCGATTTTCTTTTCTTCCAAGAGTTTAGCAGTTTCTTCAAAGGCAGCTGTCAAAACATCGCGCGCTTCATTGACATGTTTCCCGATAATTGGACGCATTTCAGCTGATACATCCTTCATCCCTTTGAGGATTTCAGTAAGCGAACCCTTTTTACCAAGGACAGAGACACGCAAGTCTTGCATCTCTTTTTCATTTTCAGCAGTAATCTGCTTCAAGCTAGCCAGCGTTTCTTCACGAAGCGCTTTTAATTGTTCTTCAATAGTTGACATAATTCCTCCATCAGTCGCTCGTAGATAAAAAGAAAACCACATGCCAAAAACCCCACTCGGAGCGTTGACACGCGGTACCATCCGTTTTCATCTGACAAGTCAGACCTTCATTTCTAAATCCATGCGCAAGTGAATTCACCCAGCTTTCATATGGAGAGCTTGCAGTCACGGCTCTCCTCCCTGATATACTTCCCTTGAGTTACTAGTCTTGCAGATTTCTATTCAATTACTACTTAGTTTATCAGATTTTTACCATTCTTGCAAGACCTATCTCACTTCTGCTTGCCTTTAAATCGCCATTGGAAGCGGAGCTTATCATAGAAGGGAAACTCGATAAACAAGACTCCCAAGCCCACACAGAGACTGGCAAGAACATCTGATGGGTAATGAACTCCCAGATAGACCCTTGATACCAGCACACTGACTAGGTAGAGAGCAAGGACGATTTGCACGATTTTTCTCCAGACTGGATTTTTAATCCGTTGACTGAGAATGACAATCAGAGATCCGATCATCAAGGTTACAGCCAGAGAATGGCCACTTGGGAAGGAAAATCCCTTCTCCTCAACCAAGTGTAAAATAGCTGGTCGTGGGCGCTGGTAGATATTTTTAAAGGTCACGATTAAAAGACCAGTCAAAGCCAAATTTCCCAGCATAAGCAGGCTTTCTATCTTCCACCGCTTACGATAAAAGACAAAGGCTGTAATGACCACCCAAGTGATAATCACTGGGATATCAATCAAGCGTGTGATAGCTCGGAAAAGAATCGTCAAGTAACCTGGTAAGTCTCCTCGAACGGCAGTCTGAATCGGTTGGTCAAAACCGACCAGCGTTTCAGGGTAAAATTTGACCATGTAGCCAAGAATAACGAAAAGTAAAAGGGCAAAACTGCCCTTCATTAAAAATGTTTGTTTATCTCTCATAATGTTTTAAGGTTGGTTTCAAGAGAACGTACAACAACCAGAATGAAACGGCAAAGATGACACCCTCAATCAAGTTGAAAGGCAATACCATGGTCATTAGGTAGTTGGAAAGTCCCAAAATTTTTCCAATATCAAAGTTAGCAAACTTAGCGTACAAAGGAACAGCATAAACATAGTTGAGAACCAACATTGCCACGGTCAAGCCGATAGTTCCAGCTAGAGATCCTAGTAGGAAACGAAGGGGTGTCCGTTCCTTTTTCCAAATCAAAGCAAATACGATGACAAAAACTCCCAAAGCCACGATATTCATCGGCAAACCAATGTAAGTATTCACTCCCTGACTGTTAAGAAGTAATTTCAAGAGTGAGCGAAGCAAGAGAACTCCTAGAGCAGCAGGCAAATCCATGACCACCAGACCCACAAGGACTGGCAAGATACTAAATTCGATCTTGAGGAAGGACGCCGCTGGTAAAAGCGGAAAGTCAAAGTACATCAGCACAAATGAGATGGCTGATAGAATTGCAATGGTCGAAAGTCGACGTGTGTTTGTCATAACAGGTTCCTCCAATTTTCTATAAAATCAGAAGAAGTTGGAAAGGATTCCTCTATCTATTCTCACTTTTTATATCCCAAAAGTTCCCTCTCACTCTATTAAAGCAAGCGGTTACAATCTGGCTA
Source organism: Streptococcus sp. 959 (assembly GCF_013277075.1). Lineage (GTDB taxonomy): Bacteria > Bacillota > Bacilli > Lactobacillales > Streptococcaceae > Streptococcus > Streptococcus pseudopneumoniae_C. Next base: position 11,575 of record NZ_VMMF01000019.1, on the reverse strand, counting down.
TAAATCTATCAGAACAGACAAAGCCATTCTTTCGTCTTCTCCCATCCAGACTATACTGTCGGTTGTGGAATCTCACCACATCAGCTTGCGCTCGCGGACTTATTTGGCTAAAATAGCTAGTCAAATTTACCGCCGGTCGGGAATTTCACCCTGCCCTGAAGACTCTTTTATCATAACAAAAAACGCTTGCAAGCGCAAGCATTTTGTTCATTTTCATTATTTATTTCAATTTATCCACTTCATAGGTATGAACAAGCTCAAGACCTGCAAAGTTCTGCTGGCGAAGGGCTTCGTAAACAATCATGCATACTGTATTAGAGACATTGAGGCTACGGACGTGTTCATCATTCATAGGAATACGGAGAGCTTTCTCAGGATGTTCCCGCATAAAATCCTCAGGTAAGCCCTTATCTTCACGCCCAAAGAGGAAATAATGCTCCTCATCAGTCGATAAATCCACCTCAGAATACACCTTCTCAGCGAATTTTGAAATCAGATAGAGTTTTCCCTTCATCTGAGACAGGAAATCCTCTAAACTCTCGTAAAAATAAATCTCTAGCTTATCCCAATAATCTAACCCAGCTCGCTTCATCTTGCGGTCATCGATAGGAAAGCCCATAGGCTTGATGATGTGGAGGGGAGAATTGGTCGCAGCGCAAGTACGCGCGATATTGCCTGTATTTTGTGGAATTTGGGGTTCAAATAATACAATGTGATTTGTCATGACTTGCTTCCTTTCACCATTGCAAAAAAATAGCCACACTGCCCGGAGTCAAGCTCAGCAAACAGCGTGGTTAAGGCATCGTTAACTTACCTCACAACAGGTTTGAAGTAAATCAGCGAAACTACTTTCTTAGTATAACACTTTCAGAATCATTGTCAATAGAAACGACTTGATTTTTTCAATTTTTTCAAGCTATTTCCAAGGGTTGTAAAATCGTCCCTGATTCTGCAAGATGAGTAGTAAACTAGCTACTAAAAACAAGGTTGCCAAGAGCAAGGTAATATAATCTCCTTTTTTCAAGACCTGATAACTATACCAAGTCCGCTTTTTCTCTTTCCCAAAACGGCGAAGCTCCATGGCAGTCGCGATGGTATCAATGCGTTCTAACGAGCTAAAAATCAAGGGAGTGATAATGCGCAGATTGCCTTTGATTCGTTGCATAAGAGAAGCTTTCTTGGACAATTCCATCCCACGCGCTTCCTGAGACATCTTGATGGTAAAGAATTCTTCCTGCAAATCTGGAATATAGCGCAAAGTCAGACTGACAGAATAGGCAATCTTATAAGGCACGCCAATTTGATTTAAACTGGATGCAAACTGACTAGGATGAGTTGTCATCAAAAAGATAATAGCCAGAGGAATGGTGCAAAGATACTTAATGGCCAGATTTAGCAGATAAAAGAGCTCTTGACTAGTCAAAGTGTAGGCACCGATTCCCTGCCAAATCACACTTCTCTCTCCGTAAAGCCCAACCCCATACTCGGGAGAAAAGAGATAGACCATCAAGACGTTTAAAACGGCAAATACCGTCGCAAAAACGGCTACAAAGGAAACATCTTTAAAGCGGATTTCTGACAAATAGAGGAGAAAGACCGAAAAGATGGCAATCAGAACAAGCAGTCTGGTATCATAGCTAATCATGGCAGCCAATGACACGAGAATGAAAAAGAGGAGTTTACCAGCTCCTGACAAGCGATGAATCACAGTATCTCTATGCTGGTAACCGATTAATTTAGCTTGCATCCTTCTCTCCTTTCTTTGTAAAATGCCGTTAAAGCAAGTGGATCAACGTCGAGCTTCTTAGCCAAGTTAAAGATAGAAGTTTCTTTTAGATTGGCTTTTACTAACAGCTTAGGATTGCTCAACAGACTAGCTGGATCGGTATCGGCAAGCAGTTTCCCATCCACCATGACAAGGGCCCGATCTGAATAATCCAGCATCAATTGCATATCATGGGTAATCATGACAATCGTATGCCCTTTTTGATGCAGTTCTTCGAGAAATTCCATAATCTCAGTATAGTTCTTCTGGTCTTGACCTGCAGTCGGTTCATCTAAGAGGATAATTTCAGCTCCTAAAACCAAAATCGATGCAATGGTGACACGTTTCTTCTGTCCAAATGATAGGGCAGAAATAGGCCAATTACGGAATTCATAGAGACCACAAATTTTCAAGGTTTCATAGACTCTTGTTTCAATTTCCCTCTCATCCACACCTCGCAAACGAAGCCCTAGAGCCACCTCATCAAAAATCATATTGGTTGAAATCATTTGATTGGGATTTTGCAGCACATAGCCTACTCGTTCTGCCCGCTCTGCAACAGAATCTCCTTTGATATCCTGTCCTTCCCAAAGATAGCGGCCTTCCGTCTGAATAAAGCTACTTAAGGCCTTGGCTAGGGTTGATTTCCCTGCTCCATTTTTTCCGACAATGGCTATCTTTTCACCCTTTTTAATATCCAGATAAATGGATTTTAAAATTGGTCTATCATCATAAGAAAAAGACACATCCTCTAATCTAAAGAGTGACTGCAATTCTTGGGTTTCTTTTGCCAGCTCCGTCTGTAACTGAACCTGGCCTTTTGAGATAGACAAGTTATCCAGATTTACTAATTGTGCTTCCTTGACTAAATCCACACCCAATTGACGAAGAGTAGTTAGATAAAGGGGTTCTCGAATTCCATTTTGAGTCAACAGATCAGTCGCCAGTAGCTGGTCAGGGCTCCCATTAAAGAGGATACGACCATCGTTTATCAAGACAATCCGATCCACAGAGCGATGCAGAACATCCTCCAAACGGTGCTCAATAATAAGGGTCGTCGTCCCCTCCTCCTTATGAATCTGGTCAATCAACTCGATAATATCTTGACCTGACTTGGGATCTAGATTGGCGAGTGGTTCATCAAACAAAAGAATCGGACTCTCATCAATCAAGACACCAGCTAGACTAACTCGCTGCTTTTGTCCACCAGACAAATCCTGAGGACGATGATTCAGCAAAGAAAGAAGGTCCAGCTTTTCAGCCCATTTATGAACACGACTTTTCATCTCTTCTAAAGCTGTCACATCATTTTCCAGAGCAAAAGCCAAATCCTCTGCTACGGATAAACCGATAAACTGCCCATCTGTATCCTGCAAAACTGTGCTGACCAGATGAGATTTATCATAGATGCTCATATCAAAGGCTACTTGCCCCTTGATCAAAAATTCTCCAGACTTCTGCCCCTTGTAAATATTGGGAATAATCCCATTCAAACACTGACCCAAGGTAGACTTACCTGACCCAGATGGACCAATAATTAAGACTTTCTCTCCCTTGTAAATGGTCAAATTCACCCCTTGCAAGGTAGGTTCTTGTTGCGTTTCATACTGGAAAGAGAAATCCTTCCACTCAATTATAGCTTCTTTCATCTTACTCTCTTCATTTGCTTCTTAGACTTCTATTTTATCATAAATCGAACCCTTCTTGCAGTCTCTTCTCTTAAAATCTTAGCGCCAAAAAGATTCCTAGCCTAGCTAGCTTGCTTGACTAGTCTATAAGTAGTGAAAAAGACCGGTTGCCCAGCCTTTTCCCTTATGTTAATCCTTTTTCAAACTTCCTGAACGAGTCTGCGTACGTGAATAAGCTATCAAAAGAAGAGTTCCTGCAATAGCAATAGTCACAGCGTTAGCAATACCTGCAACAATCCCTTGAGCAAATACTTTTTCTGCCGCTTCTTGATAAATCACAACATCTCCAAGTGGTGCCAAGACTCCCCAAACAAGAGCATTTGCAACAATCTGAATGAGGTTAAAGAAGACAATATCTTTCAACCCAAAAATACCCTGTGTTACTCGAATGTATTTTCTAAAGAGACCCACAGCTAGACCAAAGAGACCGCTAGCAATAATCCAAGTCCACCACAGACCATAGCCAGCAAGAGAGTCCTTCACCGCATGCCCGATTAAACCAACAAGTAGACCAACTAGAGGGCCAAAAATGATAGATAAGAGGCTCTGTACCGCATACTGAAGCTGGATGCTTGTATTTGGAACAGGGGTCGGAATGCTGATCATCCCGATGACAACAAAGAGGGCAGCTCCAACACCGATAGCAACAACTTGTTTAATTGATTGATTTTTCATCTATATTCTCCTATTTTATGATTCTATTTTCTTTATTTCAATGGTCCAAGATGAACCGACACCCACATTATAGGCCTTGGCAAAGGAACCTTGATTGATAGCCAAACCTAAACGATAGAGAGAGTTGATGTAAAGGATGGGTTGCCCAATTCTCACATCTGCAAATGATTTGCCATAGACAACCTGATTTTGATAGACCAGCATATCTGCATGATAGATAGTCACTTCAAAACGATCACCGAATTCTGGTTCCAGCTTGTAAAATTCTTCTCGCGTGATAGAGGTCCAAAGCGAACCGAAACGCACATCCAGAATGTCGATTGCTCCCTTGACCAAATGATCCTCAATGATTGTCTCTACGACTGGAAGCTCTACAATCTGGTCCACACTGAGTTCTGGCCCCACTTCCTCAAAAGTAATGTGACCACTGGCTAGTTTAGCACCAGTATAGGCATAAACATCACGACCGTGGAAGGTATAAGAATGCTCTGTATTTTGACGTCTATTGGCTACTTCAGAAATCTCACGAATAGCTACAATGCCAACGTGTTTTTTGATAAAAGAAAGCGTCCCATTGTCTGGCGTGACAATGTATTGATTTTTTGCAGTCTTGGCAACCACGCTCTTACGTTTCGAACCGACACCTGGATCGACAACCGATACAAAAGTCGTTCCCTCAGGCCAGTAATCCACCGTCTGAAAGAGACGATAGCTCCCCTCAAAAATATTATAAGGCGTGATATCGTGCGTCAAGTGATGGATTTTTAAGGTTGGGGACTCTTCTAAAGCCACTCCAATCATAGCCGATACCGCACCATCAACCAGACCAAAGTCTGATTGTAATACCAGTAAATTATTATTCATTTTGTCTCCTTGTATACCCTTTATCATACCATATTTCAGAGAAAGGTGCTAATAGCTATTTTAAATGATTGGGATATAGTTTTACCTTATAACAAAATTCCATTAAAAGCTCTGGTTATTAGCTAGTAGGTGCATTTTTTCTTGAAAAAGGGTATGATAGTTACATCATGAAAAAGTAGGTTTTATTATGAAAATTATCCTTGTCGGAGGGGGAAAAGTTGGTTTTGCCCTCTGTCGCTCCTTGGTTGCAGAAAAGCATGATGTTTTGCTGATTGAGCAAGACGAAGCTGTTCTCAATCATATTGTTAATCGCTTTGATATCATGGGTATCCTTGGTAACGGGGCCGATTTCACCATCCTTGAGCAAGCCAGTGTTCAGGATTGTGATATCTTTATCGCCTTGACTGAATACGATGAAGTGAACATGATTGCAGCAGTTCTAGCCAAAAAAATGGGAGCTAAAGAAACCATCGTTCGGGTGCGCAATCCTGAATATTCTAACTCTTATTTCAAGGAAAAGAATATTCTCGGTTTTTCTCTTATCGTTAACCCTGAACTCTTAGCTGCCCGCGCTATCGCCAATATCATTGACTTCCCCAACGCCCTATCTGTCGAACGCTTTGCTGGTGGACGCGTTAGCCTGATGGAATTTGTCGTCAAATCAACTAGCAGTCTTTGCCAAATGCCCATTTCTGATTTTCGGAAAAAATTTGGCAATGTCATTGTCTGCGCTATAGAAAGGGATCATCAAATTATCATCCCAAGTGGTGACATGACCATACAGGATAAAGATAGAATCTTTGTCACTGGTAACCGTGTTGATATGATGCTCTTCCATAATTATTTCAAGTCTCGTGCTGTGAAAAGCCTTCTCATCGTTGGAGCAGGTAGAATTGCCTATTATCTACTAGGTATCCTCAAAGACAGTCGTATTGATACCAAAGTCATCGAGATTAATCCTGAAAGGGCACGTTTCTTTAGCGAGAAATTCCCTAATCTCTATATTGTCCAAGGAGATGGTACCGCAAAAGATATCTTACTAGAAGAAAGTGCTCAAAACTATGATGCAGTAGCAACCCTAACAGGAGTTGACGAAGAGAATATTATTACTTCTATGTTCCTGGATAGTGTCGGGGTGCAAAAAAATATTAGCAAGGTTAACAGAACTAGTCTCCTTGAAATTATTCATGCGCCTGATTTCTCAAGCATTATCACTCCGAAAATCATCGCTGTAGATACAATCATGCACTTTATTCGTGGTCGTGTTAATGCTCAGTATTCAGACCTTCAAGCCATGCACCATCTAGCCAATGGTCAAATCGAAACCCTACAATTCCATATCAAGGAAGCCAATAAAATGACTGCCAAACCTCTTTCTCAACTGAAACTAAAAAAAGGAGTTCTTATTGCAGCCATCATTCGAAAAGGCAAAACGATTTTCCCTACTGGAGAGGATATGCTTGAAGTCGGTGACAAACTTCTAGTAACGACCTTATTGCCGAATATCACTAAGATTTATGACTTAATCGCGAGGTAAGAGATGAATAAAAGTATGATTCGTTATCTCCTTTCAAAGTTACTTTTGATTGAAGCTGTTCTTCTTTTGGTTCCTGTGTCTGTCGCTGTCTATTACCATGAATCTAGCCAAGTCTTTACAGCCCTCTTTTCGACAATAGGTATTCTAGTATTACTGGGCGGTTCAGGGAGTTTGCAAAAACCAAAAAATCAACGGATTTATGCCAAGGAGGGAATCTTGATCGTTGCCCTCTGTTGGATCCTCTGGTCTTTCTTTGGCGGTCTCCCCTTTGTCTTTGCTGGGCAAATTCCCAGCGTTATCGATGCCTTTTTTGAGATTAGTTCTGGCTTTACAACTACTGGAGCAACTATTCTGAACGATGTTTCGGTCCTCAGCCGTTCCCTCCTCTTCTGGCGAAGTTTTACCCACTTGATCGGAGGAATGGGAGTACTTGTTTTTGCACTTGCTATTATGGATAATGCCAAGAATAGCCACCTAGAGGTGATGAAAGCTGAGGTTCCTGGCCCTGTTTTTGGTAAGGTTGTATCCAAGCTCAAAAATACTGCCCAGATTCTCTATCTCCTTTATCTAGCTCTCTTTTCCCTCTTTGTCATTATCTATTATCTAGCTGGCATGCCCCTATTTGATAGTTTTGTCATCGCTATGGGGACAGCAGGTACAGGAGGTTTTACAGTCTATAACGATGGAATTGCTCACTATGGCAGCTCACTAATTACCTATCTGGTTAGTATCGGAGTTCTGGTTTTTGGGGTAAATTTCAACCTCTACTACTACCTCATGCTCCGTCGCGTCAAAGCCTTCTTAGGAGATGAAGAACTTCGGGCTTACTTGGTCATCGTACTGGTTTCTACAGGCTTGATTAGTCTTAATACCCTCTATCTCTATCCAGGATTTTCTAAGAGCTTTGAAATGGCCTTCTTCCAGGTTTCCAACATCATTACAACAACTGGTTTTGGATATGGAGACATTACCAACTGGCCCCTCTTCTCCCAGTTTATCCTTCTCTTCCTCATGGGAATCGGTGGTTCTGCTGGTTCAACCGCAGGTGGACTCAAGGTTATTCGAGGCCTCATCCTTTCAAAAATTGCCAAAAACCAGATTTTGTCAATCCTATCCCCCCACCGTGTTTTGACCCTCCATGTTAATAAAACAGTGATTGATAAGGATACCCAGCATAAGATTCTCAAATACTTTGTCATCTATGCTATGATTTTGCTAGCACTTATCTTTATTGTCAGCCTAGATAGCAATGATTTTCTAGTTGTGACCAGCGCTGTCTTCAGCTGTTTCAATAATATCGGGCCTATTCTAGGAACAACTTCTAGCTTCTCAATCTTTAGTCCTATCTCAAAAATTCTCCTCTCCTTTGCAATGATTGCAGGACGTTTGGAGATTTATCCAATCCTACTTCTCTTTATGAAGAGGACTTGGTCTAAGAGATAAAATACAACCACACCTTGTGTCTTACAAAGTGTGGTGTTTTTATACTATTCAAACCACGTCAACGTCACCTTGCCGTACTCATGTACAGCCTGCGGCTAGCTTNNATTTTCATTGAGTATCAAATACCTCCCGCAACTCAACAAGTATCTTTGAATCCCGGTCAGATATTTCAGTGCCTGACTTAAGGAATGTAATAATCCAAAAAACAACCCTCAGTCGACTGACCGAGGGTTACTTATTTCATTATTCAAGAACTTGATTAGCTCAATGCATCCAAGGCATCATCCATTGAAAGAACTTCGTGGAAGACACGTTGTGTCAATTCAGTTTTTTGTTCTGGAGTGAGGTATTTAGTGTTTACACAGTATCCAGAGATACGTACGATAACATCTTCACCAGACATGATCTTTTCGTAAACATCGTTCAAGTCCATAACGTTCAAGTTAACGTGTTGTCCACCGTTTTCGAAGTAACCATCAAGGATTGTTACCAAGTTATCAACTTGTTCGTCACGAGTCTTACCAAGAGCGCGAGGTGAAACTTGAGTTGTCAATGAGATACCGTCAGCTGCATAACTAAAGTCAAGGCTAGAAAGTGAGTTCAAGTTTTGCAACCATCCACCTTTAGCTTTGTTAGATGGGTTAGCACCTGGTGAGAAGAATTCAAGTTTAGACAAGTTCACAGAACCATCTTCGTTGAGGTATACACCTTTGTGAACTGGTGAGTTACCAGTTTGTTTAGAGTAAGCAACGTTAGATGTGATAGTCAAAAGTGAAACTGTAGCTTCTGCGTCTTTGTAAAGTTTATGGCTACGTAGACGAGTAGTGTAAGCTTCGATCAACCATTCTGCCAATTCGTTTGAACGTGGGTCATCTTCACCCCAACGTGGGTATTCACCGATTGTTTCGTAATCGTAGATGTAGCCATTTTCGTCACGGATTGGTTTAACTGTAGCGTATTTGATAGCTGACAATGTATCAACAGTGTTAGCAAATCCACAGATACCGAATCCCATGTTCGCACGTTGTTTAGTTGGCAAGAAGGCCATTTGAACAGCTTCGTAGTTGTACTTATCAGTCATGTAGTGGATGATGTTCAAAGCATCTACGTAAGTGTCAGTCAACCAGTCAAGAGATTTTTCAAAGTTAGCTTTAACTGATTCGAATTCAAGAACTTCGTCACGGATTGGTTCGATGTCAAATACTTTGTAGTCTTTGTGTACATCGTCGTAACCACCGTTCAAACCAGTAAGAAGGGCTTTCAATACGTTTACACGCGCACCGAAGTACTGGATGTTGTGGCGTTGTTCTTCATTTTCTGGGTCAAGTGGAGACACACAGCATGAGATACAGCTCATTTCACCATATCCGTCTTTAGCCATTGTTGTTACACCTTCATATTGGATTGAAGAGTGTTTGTGGCTCATGTGCATACAGTAGCGACGGAAGTTGTATGGCAATTTATCAGTCCAAAGAACTGTCAAGTTTGGTTCAGGAGAGTTACCGATATTGTCAAGAGTGTTCAAGAAACGGTAGTCCATCTTAGTAACACGGTGACGACCATCGTTACCCATACCAGCCATAGAAGTTGTGATGAATGTTGGATCACCTGAGTACAATTGGTCATAAGCTTTAGTACGAGCAAATTTAACTGTACGAAGTTTCATAACGAAATCATCAACGAATTCTTGGATTTCTGATTCAATAAATGTACCACGAGCAAGGTCACGTTCTGCAAAGATGTCCAATACGATTGGTACACGTCCTAGAGATGTAGCAGCACCGTTAATAACACGGCAGACAGACATGAAGGCGATGTTAACCCATTGGATTGCTTCTTTAACGTTCATCGCTGGTTTGCGAACGTCAACTCCGTAAAGGTCACCTAAGCGAACAACTTGTTGCAATGCTTGGTATTGAAGATTGATTTCTTCACGAAGACGGATTGTTTCTTCATCGATTTCTTCAATTGCATTCCAATCGTTTACTTTTTCTTGCATCAAGTAGTCTGCACCGTAAAGAGCAAGACGTGCGTAAACACCGATGATACGTCCGCGTGAGTATGCATCTGGAAGACCAGTTACAGTGTGTGCGTGACGAGCGCGACGGATATTTGAAGTGTAGGCACGGAAGATACCGTCGTTAACTGTTGTTACGTATTTAGTAAAGATTTCGTGAACAGCTGGGTCTGGTTCGTATCCATTTTCTTTCAAAGTAGTTTCAGCCATACGGATACCACCTTTTGGCATGAAGTTCAATTTGAAGAGTTCGTCATTTTGGATACCAAAGATAACTTCGTTTTCTTTATCGATAAATCCAGCAGGGATATCAGCGATAGATGTTGGACGAGTGTCCATTGGGAAACGAGTTTCTTCGTAGTGAGCCTTAGTTTCTTCTACAATTTTTTTGATGTGAAGTGAACGTTCTGTTGGTCCAGCAAGGAAGCTTTCGTCTCCATCGTAAGGTGTGTAGTTAGCTTGTACAAAGCGTGATACACTTGCTTTTTCTTTCCAATCTACGCCTTTGAAGCCTTCCCAAGCTTTGTCAAAAATATCTTGTGCTTCAACAACTGTCTTAACAACCATGTTAATGTCCTCTTTTTTCTTTCTAGTAACAACTATCTGTTACATTCATGAGACAAGTATACCACACAGTAATCGTTTTCAACAAGTNNTTCAACAAGTGGAAAACCCCTATTTTTACACTTTCTTTTCTAAAACAGTCTATATTTCATTCCAAACTGTATTATATTTTTGAAAAAACAAAGTCCTTTTTTCTTTTTTTCAGAAAAAAGGGTATAATATAAGAAAATAAGCAGTAAAAAGAGGCTAGGCATGTTGATTTTTCCCTTGTTAAATGATTTGTCAAGAAAAATCATCCATATTGACATGGATGCCTTTTTTGCTGCGGTAGAAATCAGAGACAATCCTAAACTCAGAGGAAAACCTGTCATTATCGGCAGCGACCCTCGGCAAACAGGTGGGCGGGGAGTCGTTTCTACTTGTAGCTATGAGGCGCGAGCTTTTGGTGTCCATTCTGCTATGAGTTCCAAGGAAGCTTATGAACGATGTCCCCAGGCCGTCTTTATCTCAGGAAATTATGAAAAATATGAAGCCGTGGGACTCCAAGTTCGAGCTATCTTTAAGCGTTATACAGATTTGATTGAACCCATGAGCATTGACGAAGCCTATTTGGATGTGACAGAAAACAAACTTGGTATCAAGTCAGCGGTCAAAATTGCTCGCCTCATTCAAGAGGATATCTGGCAAGAACTCCATCTGACTGCTTCTGCTGGCGTTTCCTACAACAAATTCTTAGCTAAAATGGCCAGCGATTATCAAAAGCCACATGGTTTGACAGTGATTCTACCTGAACAAGCTGAGGATTTTCTCAAACAAATGGATATTTCCAAGTTTCATGGAGTAGGAAAAAAGACGGTGGAAAGACTTCATCAAATGGGAGTTTTTACCGGTGCTGATCTACTTGAAATCCCTGAAGTGACCCTAATAGACCGTTTTGGCAGACTGGGCTATGACCTCTATCGAAAGGCTCGTGGTATTCACAATTCCCAGGTCAAATCCAATCGCATCCGTAAATCAATCGG
>NZ_VMMF01000018.1:0-76623 GCF_013277075.1 Streptococcus sp. 959 | reverse complement strand
CCGGGTCATGAGGGCGAAGCGGTAGTGCAACCGGAGTTGCCAGAGTACACTGACCCAGTAGCGACAAAAGGCACGCAAGAACCGGGTCATGAGGGCGAAGCCGCAGTCCGCGAAGAATCTCCAGCGTACACAGAACCGTTAGCAACGAAAGGCACGCAAGAACCAGGTCATGAGGGCGAAGCCGCAGTCCGCGAAGAATCTCCAGCGTACACTAAACCACTAGAAACCAAAGGTACGCAAGAACCCGGACATGAAGGTGAAGCAGCAGTAACAGAAGAACTTCCGGCTTTAGAAGTTACTACAAGAAATAGAACGGAAACAGAAAATATTCCTTATACAACAGAAGAAATTCAAGATCCAACACTTCTGAAAAATCGTCGTGAAACTGAACGACAAGGTCAAGCAGGAACACGTACAATTCAATATGAGGATTACATCGTAGATGGTAATGTCGTAGAAACTAAAGAACTATCACGAACTGAAGTACCTCCGGTAAAACAAATCGTTAAAGTAGGAACACTAGTCAAAGTTAAACCTACAGTAGAAATTGCCAACTTAACAAAAGCTGAGAACAAAAAATCGATAACTGTAAGTTATAACTTAACAGACTCTACATCAGCGTATGTCTCTGCCAAAGCGCAAATTTTCCAAGGTGATCAGCTGATTAAAGAGGTGGATATAGAAAATCCTGCCAAAAAGCAGGTGATATCAGGTTTAAACTACTACACACCTTACACACTAAAAACACGTTTAACTTATAATCTAGGCGAAAACGATGAACAAAGCACAGAAACATCAACTCAAGCTTTCCAATTAGATTATAAGAAAATAGAAATTAAAGATATTGATTCAGTGGAACTATACGGCAAAGAAAATGACCGTTATCGTAGATATTTAAGTCTAAGTGAAGCACCGACTGATACGGCTAAATACTTTGTAAAAGTGAAATCAGATCGCTTCAAAGAAATGTACCTACCTGTAAAATCTATTACAGAAAATACGGATGGAACGTATAAAGTGACGGCAGCTGTTGATCAACTTGTAGAAGAAGGTACAGAAGGTTACAAAGATGACTATACATTTAATGTAGCAAAATCTAAAGCGGAGCAACCAGGAGTATATACATCGTTCAAACAACTTGTAACAGCAATGAAAAGCAACTTAGCAGGTGTATATAAATTAGCTGCAGATATGTCAGCTGATGAAGTAGGACTACCAGAAAATCAAACAAGTTACATAACAGGAGAATTTACAGGAACGTTAGTAGGAGCAGAAGGAAGTAAAGCATATGCTATATACGACCTGAAAAAACCACTATTCGACACATTAAAAAATGCAACTGTAAAAGATTTAGATCTTAAAAATACACAAGTGGATAGCAAAGAAAATGCTGCAGCAGTAGCAAAAACAGCAAACAATGCTAATATCAGTAATGTAGCTGTAGAAGGTAAAGTATCAGGTAGAAAATCAGTTGCAGGATTAGTAGTAGATGCAACAAATACAAGAATAGAAAACAGTTCATTCAGTGGAAAACTAGTCGCCAACCACGCAGATAACAATGCAAATTACGCAGGAGGAATCGTCGGTAAATTAACTGGTGGAAATGCCAAAGTTGATAAATCGAAAGTAGATGCCGTAATCTCTACAGCAGCACGCAACAATAACCAGACAGCCGGAGGAATCGTTGGTAAACTAGAAAGTGGAGCGTTAGTGACACGTTCTGTAACAACAGGTAAAATCCTAAACGGTCAAGGATATCCAAGGGTTGGGGGAATAGTTGGATCTACCTATCCAAGAGGTCGTGTGGACAATGTAGTCAGCAATATGATTGTTGGTGATGGGTATGCCACTACGGGAGACCAATTTGGTAGTGCAGATGTGAAGAATGTTATTACTTCTGTCGAAAACAAAAAACAAGATAACTTCGTTCGAAAAGTAAGTAAAGAAGAAGTGGAGGCTAAGATTGCTTCTTACGGAATCACAGTAACTCTTGATGATACTGGACAAGACCTAAAAGCAAACTCAAAAGAAATCGACTATACAACATTGAGCAAAGCTCAAGCAGAAAGAAGAGTAGCCTATAACAATATTGAAAAACTAATGCCATTTTATAACAAGGAATTAGTTGTTCACTATGGTAACAAAGTAGCTCCAACGGATAAACTTTATACAACAGAATTGCTTGATGTCGTACCGATGAACGGAAATGAAGTAGTAACGGATATTAATAATAAGAAAAATTCAATCAATAGAGTTATGTTACACTACAAAGACAATACGGTAGGATACTTAGATGTAACATTCAAAGAAAACTTCGCAAACAGTCAAGTGGTCGAATACAATGTCGCAGACAAAGGATACATATTCACACCAGAAGCATTTGTCTCAGATTATACAGCGATAACGAATAATGTACTAAGCGACTTGCAGAATGTAACATTCAGCTCAGAAGCGACTAAGAAAGTACTAGGAGCGGCAGACGATGCAGCATTAGATAACTTATACTTAGATAGAGAATTTGAGGAAGTTAAAGCTAATATTGGAGAGCACTTAAGAAAAGTATTAGCGATGGATAAATCCATCAACACTACGGGAGATGGTGTAGTTGAGTATGTAAGTGAGAAAATCAAACATAACAAAGAAGCCTTCATGCTGGGGCTTACTTACATGAACCGTTGGTACAATATTAATTATGATAGTCTGAATACAAAAGATTTATCAGTGTACAAATTTGACTTTAACGGAAATAATGAAGCTTCAACGCTAGACACTATCATCGCTTTAGGAAATAGCGGACTAGAAAACCTACGAGGACCAAATACGACAGGGCTATATGCGAGCGAACTTGCACCACTTAAGGGAGAAGATTCAGTCTTCGACTTCGTAGAAGCCTATAGAAAACTATTCTTACCAAACAAAACCAATAACCAGTGGTTGAAAGACAATACCAAAGCCTACATAGTAGAAGCAAAATCAGATATAGCAGAAGTTCGTGAAAAACAAGAATCACCAACGGCTGATAAGAAATACTCAATAGGAGTATATGATAGAATATCAGCACCAAGTTGGGGCTATAAGAGTATGTTGCTACCGCTATTAACGATGAAAGAAGAGAGTCTGTATGCAATATCTACGCTATCAACATTAGCCTTCGGTAGCTATGAACGTTATCGAGACAGAGGAGCGGACGGAGTTATCCTATCAGGAGAAGCCCTACGACAATATGTTAGAGGAAAAGTAGATCAATCTGCGAAATGGCAAAGAGATCATTATGACATTTGGTATAAAGTTCTAGCACCAGAATTTAAAGAAAGATTATACCGTGCAGTGCCTGTAACAGATGCATTTGAGGTAAAAGATACAAATGGTAGAGGTTACTGGGCGACATTGTCAGACAAAAACATAGACTCTATCTATAGTTTCTTCGGGCCAGCAGGTAAATACCATACGCCAAGAAAGAATGCAGGAGCTTACGCAACAGGAGTAGAGGCCTACTTTGTAAGTGATAGATTGTTAGACCAATATGGAACATCGGTTTATAGTCATGAGATGGTGCACAACTCAGACGGAAGAGTCTACTTCGAAGGAAACGAGCGACGTGAAGGACTGGGAGCAGAACTATATGCACTAGGACTACTTCAATCAGCGGACAGTGTAGATAAAGATGCAATAGTATTAAATACAATCTTCAAAGGAGATAAAGACTCAAGAACTCGCTTGCACACATACGATCCAACGGCAAGATTCACTTCTGAAGAAGAAATTCAACACTACTTACACGGAATGTATGATGTGCTATACACGCTTGATGCGATGGAAGCCAAGGCAGTATTAACTCAATCTGACACGGTTAAGAAACAATGGTTTAGAAAAATAGAGAACTACTATGTGCGTGATGATAGATATAACAAGGATACACACGCAGGAAATAAGGTTCGACCATTAACAGATGAAGAAGTAGCAAGATTAACAACGTTAGACTCATTAATCGAAAATGACATCATCAATAGACGTGCTTATCAAAATGAAGCTCAATACGGAAGAAACGGATATTACACAATAAGTATGTTCTCACCTATCTATGCAGGACTAAGCAATCCAAACGGTGCGCCAGGAGATGTCATGTTTAGAAAAACAGCATTTGAATTATATGCGGAAAAAGGATATCACAAAGGATTCCTGCCGTATGTTTCTAACCAATACGGAGCAGATGCACTTGCAGAAGGAAGTAAAACATACTCAAGTTGGTACAAACGAGATGTTGCTTTAGTTACAGATAGTTTAGTATTGAGAAAAGTATTTGATAATCACTATACAAACTGGGTGGACTTCAAAAAAGATATGTTCAATCAACGTATCAATAAACAGGCGAACTTGAAGCCAATTACTATTCAATATGAACTCGATAAGCCGAACAGCACAAAAGAAGTAACCATTTCATCAGCACAAGAAATGCAAGCTTTAATTGATGCGGCAGTAGCGCACGATGTGAAAAATCTTAAACGTGCAACAGAAAATGTTCCGTCAAGTTGGGTTCATTTACTGAAACAGAAAATCTATAATGCCTACCTACGTAGCACAGATGATTTCAGAGAATCTATTTATAAATAAGATTGTAGAGTTTTATTGTTGAATAGTGTTTCTTGTAAGAATGAGGAGTCAGATGACCAATCTACTCCTTTTTCTTTCTTTATAAGTCCTCAGTTACTTTGCACAAGGCTTCTACATTTTTTACTCAGCCCACATTTATTTGCCCTATATCATAGCAAGTTTGCTTCATTAAGCAATTTTAAAGCATCTCTAACTGGGATGCTTTTTTCTACTCAGTTCATCAGCTTCCTCCTTGACACTTTGTCAGCTTTTGATACAATAGTACAAAATTAGAGGAGGTGGGTTATGATTCAGAAACATGCGATTCCTATTTTAGAGTTCGATGATAATCCTCAGGCGGTTATCATGCCTAATCACGAGGGGCTGGACTTGCACTTGCCCAAGAAGTGTGTCTATGCTTTTTTAGGTGAGGAGATTGACCGTTATGCGAGGGAAGTAGGGGCGGACTGTATCGGCGAATTTGTTTCTGCCACCAAGACCTATCCAGTCTATGTCGTGAACTACAAAGGCGAGGAGGTCTGCCTGGCTCAGGCTCCTGTTGGTTCAGCTCCAGCAGCCCAGTTTATGGATTGGTTGATTGGCTATGGTGTGGAGCAGATTATTTCCACTGGAACCTGTGGTGTGCTGGCTGA
Organism: Streptococcus sp. 959; assembly: GCF_013277075.1. Classification (GTDB taxonomy): domain Bacteria; phylum Bacillota; class Bacilli; order Lactobacillales; family Streptococcaceae; genus Streptococcus; species Streptococcus pseudopneumoniae_C. The sequence continues at coordinate 71,380 of NZ_VMMF01000018.1, read as the reverse complement.
TATAGAAGAAAATGCCTTTCTAGTCCCTGTTCGCGCTCTGCGAGATGAAGGAGCTAGTTATCACTATGTGGCACCTTCTCGTTATATGGAAATTCAGCCAGAGGCTATTGCTACTATTGAGCGAGTGTTGGAAGCCAAAGGGATTCCTTATGAAGAAGTCATGACCTGGACGACAGATGGTTTTTACCGAGAAACGGCTGAAAAGGTGGCTTATCGCAAGGAAGAAGGCTGTGCTGTTGTGGAGATGGAGTGTTCTGCGCTTGCAGCAGTAGCCCAACTGCGTGGGGTTCTCTGGGGAGAATTGTTGTTTACAGCTGATTCCTTAGCAGACTTGGACCAGTACGATAGTCGTGGTTGGGGTTCAGAAGCTTTCGAGAAGGCCTTGGAACTCTGCCTTGAGATAACTTCTCAGATATAGCTACTCTTCTTCTTTTTATGGTACAATGGATGTATGTTATTCAAATTATTTGTGAAAAAACTTGAAAGGGCCTTGGGCGGACTTTCGCCAGCTCGTCGGATTTTTTTAAGTTTCGCTGGAGTTATTTTTATAGGTTCTCTCCTTTTGAGTTTGCCTTTTGTTCAGGCAAGTGGTTCGCAGGCCACTTATTTTGACCATCTTTTTACGACAGTATCAATGGTCTGTGTGACTGGTCTTTTTACGCAACCAGTGGCTACGACCTATAATGTCTGGGGGCAGTTGATTTGTATGCTCTTGATACAGATTGGTGGTCTGGGGCTCATGACCTTTATCGGGATTTTTTATATCCAAGGCAAGCAAAAGCTCAGTCTGCGTAGTCGTGAAACCATTCAGGAGAGTTTTAGTTATGGGGAAAGTAAGTCTTTGAAGTCTTTTATGCGTTCCATCTTTTTGACGACTTTTCTGGTAGAGGGTTTGGGAGCTTTTCTTCTTAGTTTCCGTTTTATTCCTGAGTTCGGCTGGGGACGAGGCCTTTTCACCTCTATCTTTTTAGCCATTTCAGCCTTTTGTAATGCTGGTTTTGATAATTTCGGCAGTAGCAGTTTAGTGGCTTTTCAGACGGATCCCTTGATTAATCTGGTCATTTCTGGCTTGATTATCACAGGTGGTCTTGGCTTTATGGTCTGGTTTGACTTGGCAACCCAGTTTGACAAGAAGAAAAAACGTAGACTACGTTTCCACACCAAGTTGGTCCTCTTCTTGACTGCAGGGATCTTGCTGTTTGGTACAGTATCTACACTCTTTACGGAGTGGCACAATCCGGGGACCATTGGCAATCTCAGTGTTCCAGAGAAGGTGCTGGTTAGTTTTTTCCAAACCGTCAGCATGAGAACAGCTGGTTTTGCTTCTATTGACTATACTCAAGCTCGGCCTGTGACCTTGTTTATCTATATCCTACAGATGTTTCTCGGAGGGGCGCCTGGAGGGACGGCTGGGGGTCTCAAGATTACGACTTTCTTTGTCTTGTTGGTTTTTGCGCGTAGTGAATTGCTGGGCTTACCTCATGCCAATGTTGCGCAGAGAACCATTGAGGCTCGAACAGTCCAAAAATCTTTTAGTGTCTTCATTATCTTTTTGATGACCTTCTTGTTGGGCTTGATGTTGTTGGGAATTACATCAGAAGGAACACCGCGATTTATCTACCTCATGTTTGAGACCATTTCAGCTCTTGCGACAGTTGGGGTAACGGCAAATCTGACACCAGAATTGGGCAAGCTAGCTCTTAGCATTGTCATGGTGCTCATGTTTATCGGCCGTATCGGTCCCTTAACCTTGCTGGTTAGTCTAGCTGACTACCAGCCTGATAAGAAAGATTTGATTCAGTATATGAAAGCAGATATTAGTATTGGATAAGAAAGGAAGAACGATGTCAGATCGTACAATTGGAATTTTAGGCTTGGGGATTTTCGGGAGTAGTGTCCTGACAGCCCTAGCCAAGCAAGATATGAATATTATTGCCATTGATGACCACGCAGAGCACATCAATCAATTTGAGCCTGTTTTGACGCGTGGAGTTGTTGGCGATATTACAGACGAGGAGCTCCTCAGAACTGCAGGAATTGATACCTGTGATACGGTTGTAGTGGCGACAGGGGAAAATCTGGAGTCGAGTGTGCTTGCAGTTATGCATTGTAAGAGTCTAGGTGTACCAAGAGTTATTGCCAAGGTCAAAAGCCAGACAGCTAAGAAGGTGCTAGAAAAAATTGGTGCTGACTCAGTGATTTCACCAGAGTATGAAATGGGGCAGTCCCTAGCGCAGACCATTCTCTTTCATAACAATGTCGATGTCTTTCAGCTGGATAAAAATGTGTCCATCGTGGAAATGAAGATTCCTAGTGTTTGGGCAGGCCAAAGCCTGAGCCAGCTGGATCTACGTGGCAAATACAACCTCAATGTCCTAGGATTTCGTGAACAAGAAAATTCACCACTGGATGTCCAGTTTGGCCCTAATGATCTCTTGAAAGCCGATGCCTATATCTTGGCGGTCATTAACAACCAGTATCTAGATGACTTGGCAGAATTAAATTCGTAAGGAGGGGGATCCCCTCTTTTTTGATGTCCAAGATAGGAAATTGGGAGAACACCTTGTATTCCAGTAAAAGTCCTTCAAAAGCTGGACTTTATGGTAGAATAGAAAGAAGTGACAAGAGAGAGTAATACTCTTCGAAAATCTCTTCAAACCACGTCAACGTCGCCTTTCTGTAGGTATGGTTACTGACTTTGTCAGTTCTATCCACAACCTCAAAACAGTGTTTTGAGCTGACTTCGTCAGTTCTATCTGCAACTTCAAAGCAGTGCTTTGAGCTGACTTCGTCAGTTCTATCTGCAACTTCAAAGCAGTGCTTTGAGCAACCTGCGGCTAGTTTCCTAGTTTGCTCTTTGATTTTCATTGAGTATAAGAAAAAATCAGTCCCCTAAAGGAGTAGATCATGAAGTTATTGTCTATCGCCATCCCTAGCTATAATGCCGCAGCCTATCTTCATTACTGTGTGGAGTCGCTAGTGATTGGTGGTGAGCAAGTTGAGATTTTGATTATCAATGATGGGTCTCAGGACCAGACTCAGGAAATCGCTGAGCGTTTAGCCAGCAAGTATCCTAGCATTGTTAGAGCCATCTATCAGGAAAATAAAGGTCATGGTGGTGCGGTCAATCGCGGCTTGGCAGAGGCTTCTGGGCGTTATTTTAAAGTAGTGGATAGTGATGACTGGGTGGATCCTCGTGCTTATCTGAAAATTTTGGAGACCTTGCAAGAACTAGAGAGCGAAGGTCAAGAGGTGGATGCCTTTGTGACTAATTTTGTATATGAAAAGGAAGGTCAGTCTCGTAAGAAGAGTATGAGTTATGAGTCAGTCTTGCCTGTCCAACAGATTTTTGGCTGGGATCAGGTCGGAAATTTCTCAAAAGGCCAGTATATCATGATGCACTCGCTGATTTACCGGACAGATTTGTTGCGAGCGAGCCAGTTCCAATTGCCTGAGCATACTTTTTATGTCGATAATCTCTTTGTTTTTACCCCCCTTCAGCAGGTCAAGACCATGTACTATCTGCCTGTCGATTTCTATCGTTATTTGATTGGGCGTGAGGACCAGTCTGTCAATGAGCAGGTGATGATTAAACGTATCGACCAGCAACTCAAGGTCAATCGACTCTTGGTGGACCAGCTTGATTTGTCCAAAGTAATCCATCCCAAAATGCGAGAATATCTGTTGAATCATATTGAAATCACGACGGTGATTTCCAGTGCCTTGCTCAACCGAGCTGGCACAGCGGAGCATCTTGCCAAAAAACGGGAGCTGTGGACCTATATTCAGCAGGAAAATCCAGAGGTCTTTCAGGCCATTCGTAAAACCATGTTGAGCCGTTTGACCAAACATTCAGTCTTGCCAGCTCGCAAACTTTCCAATGTCGTCTATCAAATCACCAAGTCTGTTTATGGATTTAATTAATATAAGTATTTTATAAGAGGGATTTAAGAAAAATTTTAACTTTTTCTTAATCCTTTTTAATTTTAGGAGATTATACTAGAGTCATCAAATAAAGAAAAACTCTAAGGAGAATCCTATGAAATTCAATCCAAATCAAAGATATACTCGTTGGTCTATTCGCCGTCTTAGTGTCGGTGTTGCCTCAGTTGTTGTAGCCAGTGGCTTCTTTATCCTAGTTGGTCAGCCAAGTTCTGTACGTGCCGATGTAGTCAATCCAACCCCTGCTCAAGTTGTGCCAGACGCAACTTCGGTGAGTGAAAAGAGCGACTTACCAGTAGAACTTCTCAAAGAAGCAGTCGATACAGCTCTTCCTTCAGAACAGGCAGACTCAGCACCTAAAACAAGCTTGGATACTACAAGCTCTCCAGAAAAAGCGGATGTAGCTGCTAAAGACCCAGTAGTAGCACCAAAAGAAGAAGTGCAAGCAAAACCTGAATCTAAGAAAGAAACAGAAGATGCGGTTAAACCTGCGACAAATCCTGCGCCTACAGTTTCTGGACAAGACCGTGAAGCAAATGAAGCGCAACCAGCAACCACTCCAGCCGAAGTTCAAAAAGGCGTAGCCGACAATACCAAAGACACAGTAGATGTCCCAGCCACTTATTTAGACAAGGCTAATTTCCCAGGTCCATTCACAGCTGGCGTCAACCAAGTCATTCCATACGAATTCTTTGCCGGTGACGGTATGTTGACTCGTCTTATCTTGAAGGCCTCAGACAAGGCTCCATGGTCAGACAACGGTTCAGCTAAAAATCCGGCCCTTCCACCAGTAGAAAAATTAGGCAAAGGTCTCTACTTCTACGAAGTGGACTTGGCAGGTACCCAAGGTAAATCAGATAAAGAGCTTCTAGACCTCTTGAAACAAAACGGTACTCAAAGCTATAAAGCAACTATCAAAGTGTACGGTGCGAAGGACGGCAAGGCCGATTTGAGCAACCTCGTAGCGACTAAGGATTTGGATGTCAACTTGAATGGCTTAACTACTCCAGCTGAAGTTCAAAAAGGTGTGGCTGACAACACTAAAGATACAGTAGACGTCCCAGCCACTTACTTGGACAAGGCTAACTTCCCAGGCCCATTCACAGCCGGCGTCAACCAAGTCATTCCATATGAATTCTTCGCTGGTGACGGTATGTTAACTCGTCTTATCTTGAAAGCATCCGACAAGGCTCCATGGTCAGATAACGGTTCAGCTAAAAATCCCGCTCTCCCACCAGTAGAAAAATTGGGGAAAGGCCTTTACTTCTATGAAGTAGACTTGGCCGGCACCCAAGGTAAATCTGACAAAGAGCTTCTTGACTTGTTGAAACAAAATGGTACACAAAGCTATAAAGCAACTATCAAAGTGTACGGTGCCAAAGATGGCAAGGCAGACTTGAGCAATCTTGTAGCGACTAAGGATTTGGATGTCAACTTGAACGGCTTAACTACTCCAGCTGAAGTGCAAAAAGGCGTGGCTGACAATACCAAAGACACAGTAGATGTTCCAGCCACTTACTTGGATAAAGCTAATTTCCCAGGTCCATTCACAGCTGGCGTCAACCAAGTCATTCCATACGAATTCTTTGCCGGTGACGGTATGTTAACTCGTCTTATCTTGAAAGCATCCGACAAGGCTCCATGGTCAGATAACGGTTCAGCTAAAAATCCCGCTCTCCCACCAGTAGAAAAATTGGGGAAAGGCCTTTACTTCTATGAAGTAGACTTGGCCGGCACCCAAGGTAAATCTGACAAAGAGCTTCTTGACTTGTTGAAACAAAATGGTACACAAAGCTATAAAGCTACCATTAAAGTGTACGGTGCCAAAGATGGCAAGGCAGACTTGAGCAATCTTGTAGCGACTAAGGATTTGGATGTCAACTTGAATGGTTTGACTACTCCAGCTGAAGTTCGAAAAGGTGTGGCAGACAATACTAAAGACACAGTAGATGTCCCAGCTACTTACTTGGACAAAGCCAACTTCCCTGGCCCGTTCACAGCCGGTGTCAACCAAGTCATTCCGTATGAATTCTTTGCTGGTGACGGTATGTTAACCCGCCTTATCTTGAAGGCTTCAGATAAGGCTCCATGGTCAGACAACGGCTCAGCTAAAAATCCAGCCCTTCCACCAGTAGAAAAATTAGGTAAAGGCCTTTACTTCTACGAAGTAGATTTAGCAGGTACTCAAGGCAAATCAGATAAAGAGCTTCTTGACTTGTTGAAACAAAATGGAACTCACAGCTACAAGGCAACTATCAAGGTGTATGGTGCAAAAGACGGCAAGGCAGACTTGAGCAACCTCGTAGCGACTAAGGATTTGACAGTAAACTTGAATGGACATCAGTCTCTTACTCAGATGCAATCAGACTTCGTCCCATCTTCTAATGGTTCAGCTATGCCGGCTCCAATGATGAATAGTCATCAAGATGCATCTAATATGAACGCTCAAATGCCAAGTGCTCATCAAGATGAGATGAAATCTCAAATGCCAGCTGCTAGTCAGGATAAGATGATGCCTAACAAAGAGCAAGACAAAACCATGAATGCTAGCCAGCCAATAGCAACTTCAAGCATGAAACAAGATCAAGCTCCAGCAGCCTCAAGCAAAATGTCTGATGAAGGCAAGATGGCATCTAATAACAAGGTATCAAGTCCAATGATGGTTGCTCAAATGAAAGACCAAAAAGACATGCTTCCATATACTGGTGAAGCCCAAACATCAATGGCTACTATTGGATTCTTTGGATTAGCTTTGGCCGGACTTCTAGGTGGACTCGGTTTGAAAGCTAAAAAAGAGGAAAATGACTAGTCTAGCTACAGCCTTTCTATCTAGGATTTGAAAAATCCAGATATCGTTTAGAATGTTCGTAAAGAGATAAAAATAGTGTTATACTATTGTGGTATAGCACTGTTTTTTTCAAAGGAGAGACAGATGGGAAAGACAATTTTACTCGTTGACGACGAGGTAGAAATCACAGATATTCATCAACGTTATCTGGTTCAGGCAGGATATCAGGTTTTGGTGGCTCATGATGGAGTAGAGGCTTTAGAAATCTTCAAGCGAAAAGCGATTGATTTGATTATTACAGATATCATGATGCCTCGGATGGATGGTTATGACTTGATTAGTGAGGTTCAGTATCAATCTCCAGATCAGCCTTTTCTCTTTATCACGGCTAAGACTAGCGAGCAGGACAAGATTTATGGCCTGAGCTTAGGGGCAGATGACTTTATTGCCAAGCCCTTTAGTCCACGTGAGCTGGTTTTGCGTGTCCACAATATCTTGCGTCGCCTTCATCGTGGAGGTGAGACAGAAGTCGTCAGTCTCGGGGATTTACGGATGAATCACGGTAGTCATGAGGTCCAAGTCGGAGATGTGGCGCTTGATTTGACCGTCAAATCCTTCGAACTTCTATGGCTTTTAGTCAGCAATCCAGAGCGGGTTTTCTCTAAGACAGACCTCTATGAAAAGGTCTGGCAGGAAGACTATGTGGATGACACTAATACCTTGAATGTTCATATTCATGCTCTTCGACAGGAGTTGGCTAAACATGCTAGTGCAGAAACACCGACCATCAAAACCGTCTGGGGCTTGGGCTACAAAATTGAGAAAGCACGAGGTAGTCAATGAAATTAAAAAGTTATATTTTAGTGGGGTATATCATTTCAACACTCCTAACGATTATCGTGGTTTTTTGGGCTGTTCAAAAAATGCTGATTGAGAAAAGCGAGATTTACTTTCTGCTTGGAATGACCATCGTTGCCAGCCTTGTCGGTGCTGGGATTAGTCTCTTTCTCCTGTCGCCGGTCTTTACTTCATTGGGCAAACTTAAGGAACATGCCAAGCGGGTAGCGGACAAGGACTTTCCATCAAATCTGGAAGTTCAAGGACCTGTAGAATTCCAGCAATTAGGCCAAGCTTTCAATGAAATGTCCCATGATTTGCAGGCCACCTTTGATTCCTTGGAAGAAAGCGAACGAGAAAAGGGCTTGATGATTGCTCAACTTTCGCATGATATCAAGACCCCCATCACTTCAATCCAAGCGACGGTAGAAGGGATTTTGGATGGGGTTATCAAGGAAGGAGAACAGGAGCATTATCTAGCAACCATTGGACGTCAGACTGAAAGACTCAATAAACTGGTTGAGGAGTTGAATTTTTTGACCCTAAACACAGCTAGAAATCAGGTCGAAACGACCAGCAAGGACAGTATTTTTCTGGACCAGCTCTTGATTGAGTGCATGAGTGAATTTCAATTCTTGATTGAGCAGGAGGAGCGAGATGTTCATTTACAGGTAATCCCAGAGTCTGCCCGGATTGAGGGAGATTATGCCAAGCTTTCTCGCATCTTGGTAAATCTGGTCAATAACGCTTTTAAATACTCAGCTCCAGGAACCAAGCTGGAAGTGGTAGCTAAGCTGGAAAATAACCAGCTTTCAATCAGTGTGACCGATGAGGGACAGGGCATTGCCCCAGAGGATTTGGAGAATATTTTCAAACGCCTTTATCGTGTAGAAACTTCGCGTAACATGAAAACAGGTGGTCATGGCTTAGGACTTGCGATTGCGCGTGAATTGGCCCATCAATTGGGTGGGGAAATCACAGTCAGCAGCCAGTACGGCTTAGGAAGCACCTTTACCCTCCTTCTCAATCTCTCTGGTAGTGAAAATAAAGCTTAAAACCCCTTTACAAATCTAGCCATTCATGGTAGAATGGATTCTGTGTGAAATATCAGCAGGAAAGCATGAAGCTCGTCAACAGGTGTCTTATGATAAGTAACCTTGGCTGTTTAGGCGAAGGGCATCTGCACGAATCAGGGCTTTCTAAGTGACTATTTCCACCGAAATATTATTTATATCAGGAGGACATACACATGTCACGTTATACAGGACCATCTTGGAAACAAGCTCGTCGCCTTGGCCTTTCACTTACAGGTACAGGTAAAGAATTGGCACGTCGTAACTACGTACCAGGACAACACGGACCAAACAACCGTTCTAAATTGTCAGAATACGGTTTGCAATTGGCTGAAAAACAAAAACTTCGTTTCACTTACGGTGTAGGTGAAAAACAATTCCGTAACTTGTTCGTACAAGCTACAAAAATCAAAGGCGGAATCCTAGGTTTCAACTTCATGCTTCTTTTGGAACGTCGTTTGGATAACGTTGTTTACCGTCTTGGTCTTGCGACTACTCGTCGTCAAGCTCGTCAATTCGTAAACCACGGTCACATCCTTGTTGACGGAAAACGCGTTGATATCCCATCATACCGCGTAACTCCAGGTCAAGTGATCTCAGTTCGTGAAAAATCATTGAAAGTTCCAGCTATCCTTGAAGCAGTAGAAGCTACTCTTGGACGTCCAGCATTCGTATCATTCGACGCTGAAAAATTGGAAGGTTCATTGACTCGCTTGCCAGAACGCGATGAAATCAACCCAGAAATCAACGAAGCACTTGTCGTTGAATTCTACAACAAAATGCTTTAATTTTAAGAAATATCTTACAGAAAGCCTACAACAGTGGGCTTTTTGCTTTGTCTTAAAACGTTGATTTCTGGGTTTGCTTAGAGATTTGCTAGTGAGGTTATTTGTGTATTTAATTCTATCTATTCCAAGAACTAAGCGATGTTGATCCTATAAATCTGATATGATATAATGTTTTGGCCCCCTCACTTTAAGGAAGGGAGGTGTTACATATGTTAGAAACTTTACTCACAGTGTTTCTAGCTCCGTTACTGATTAACGTGTTATCTGAGCTTTTCAAGTTATGGCTTAAGAAACGTAAGAAGTAATGGTTAACCCTTTTAGAGGGTAGCAAAAAACCCCATCGGTGGCACGATGGGGCTTTTTTAGTTACATATGCTGTAACTTTACTCACATTGTAAGTTCATTCTAACATATAACACCTAATATTTCAAGCTTTTGTTTTTTATACACGATGTTGATGATATAAATCTGGTATGTTATAATGTTTTAGCCCCCTCACTTTAAGGAAGGGAGGTGTTGCCGATGTTAGAAATTATCATCACAATTTTTCTAGCACCCTTAGTAGTCAATATTTTGACAACCTTGTTTGAGAAATGGCTTAACTCACGCAAGAAATAACCTTTAAGGGGCGATAAGCCAAAAAAACCTCAACGCTGGAACGTTGGGGCTTTTTGTTGCCTTGTTAGACAATTATCATCACTATAAACCCATTCTAACACACAACCCCCGATATTTCAAGCGTTTGTTTTGATCTTTCCTTAGAGTGTGATTGCGGTTTGAATCCATTCTGCAGAAATCAGAACACACGCTACTAGCCTCCATTCTACAGCAAAGAAATCAACTCTTTTCTACGGGATTTCCGCCCTCATTTTGCTCTTTTGTGCTAAAATAGATTTATAAATTGAAAATAAGGAATGTTTATGAAATCGGGTAATGGTTTTTGGAAAGGATGTCTCTATTTTTGGGGTTTCTTGTTCTTGTTGGGACTCTTGGTTCAATATGCTCTTCCGCTTGCGGCTTGTGTACTGCTAGGCTATGGTGGTTATCGTCTCTATAAACGTTGGCGCTATCCTCTTTTGCAGGATCGTTCTCTCGACGATCGGATTGAGCTTTTAAAAGCTCGGATTCGTCAGGCGGACAAGGATATTCAGCAATTAGAGGGAACTTTAGTAGAGAAAGGTTCAGATTCCTATAAGAATTTGGCTAATCAAGTATTGATCGAACTGCGGGAAATTCATCAGGAGGCGGATCGTCTCAAGTCCTATATCGATGCTGATGTCTACAACCGTATTGACAAAAAGGTTCGTACAGTAAGGGCAAACATCGATGTTCAGCTAGAGCGTTTGGATAGGGAAAGTCAGGTAGATCTTGAAAATGCGGAGCCAGAGGACTTAGCTCCAGAATTGTCTCAGACTTTGGCTAATATTGCCATTGACCATCAGGCCATTTTAGACAAGATTGCTACCTCGGATGAGGGTGATAAGGAAGAATTGACCGCCATTCATAGTTTGAAGATGGAGAAATTCCAAACGATTCTAGAAGGCTATTTAAAGATTAAGGCAAATCCTAAAAACTATAATCGAGCAGAAGAACGTTTGCAACAAGCTAAAGCAGCTATCGAACAATTTGACCTTGAACTGGACCAAGTCTTGAGAGAACTCAATGAAACAGATATGCGTGATTTTGATATTAGTTTACGCATCCTAGAAAAAGATCGTAAAGAATAGGTTAGAAATAAAGGAGTAACCATGACAGAATTTAATTTTGATATTGACCAGATTGCCAATAATACAGTGGCCAAGGTGGATAAGACAACCCAAATCATCGAGACCAATACTGGCTCAGATAAGACCTTGACCTTCCTTGAAAAGTTGAGCCCTGAGCAGCAAGAAGGAATCAAGGCGCGCGTGCCTCAGTTAGTAGACCAGTTTGTCACAAATCAAAATGCTCTTTTGGACTTTGGACAATCTGCTGTAGAAGGTGTGAACAATACGGTCAATCGTATCTTGTCAGAACAAAAGAAACTGCAGATTCCTCAAGTAGATGATCTACTCAAGAATACCAACCGTGAGTTGCAAGGCTTTGTCGTCAAATACAAGAACGCTGAAATTGCTGAGTTAGAAGAAAAGCCAAACTTTTTGCAACGATTGTTTAACAAGAGCAAGAATACCCTACAGGAATTTTACTTTGACTCAAAAACAGTAGAGCAAAAGCTGGATGGCATGGCTGCCGCAGTGGTCAAGCAAGAAGATGTCCTAGCTCGAAATATCGTCTCTGCTGAGATGTTGATTGAGGATAATACTAAGTCTATTGAAAATCTAGTAGGAGTGATTTCCTTTATCGAAGCCAGCCAGACAGAAGCTGGTAATCGCGCTGCCGAACTGAAGGCCCAAGCTGACCAACTCGATACAAGTACGGTAGAATACCAGACCAAGTCACAAGAATTGGCCCGCATGGCTGAAGTGGTCAATACCCTCGAACAACAACACACCGAGTATGTCAGCCGTCTTTATGTTGCTTGGGCAACAACACCTCAGATGCGCAATCTTGTGAAGGTGTCATCTGATATGCGCCAAAAATTGGGTATGCTTCGTCGCAATACTATTCCAACAATGAAGCTTTCTATTGCTCAACTGGGTATTTTGCAACAATCAATGAAATCAGGTGTCGTGGCAGATGCTATTGTCAATGCCAACAATGCTGCCCTTCAGATGCTAGCTGAAACCAGCAAGGAAGTGATTCCGCAGATGGAGAGAATTGCCCAAAGCCCGACAGTCGCTGTCGAATCGGTTACCAAACTGGCCGAAAGTCTGGTCGCTCAAAACCAAGGTATCGTCGCTGCCATTGAGTTGGGACGTCAGAAACGTGCCCAACTAGAAACAACCATCGTCAAGTCCGCAGAAATGATCAATGATTCTGTCAAACTACGCGATGAGAAAATCGTCCAAGCCCTTCTAGACCAAGGAAAGGCTGCCCAGAAAGAAGTACAAGAATAACACACAAGTCCCCTGTAATGTAGATTTGCAGGGGATTTTGCTTGTTTTAGTAGAAGTTTGAAGGTCAGGGAATTCTTGCCAGATTTAGAGAGAATACCCTAGAAAACCTTTTCACTACTAGTCTTTTATGATACAATGGAAGGAAGTAAAGGCGCTGTTTTTTCGATGTCGCAACGCCTTGGATGAATGAAAAGGAAGAGTCCCTATGGTTAAGCAAACAAGTCCCATGCAGAGAGCTACATTCGCATCCTCGTACCCAGTTTCAAAACCTACCAATGTTTTTGGTAGGCTTTTTGCGTTGTAGAAATGGGGTATGAACATGGCTTACACTTTATCAAAAGAATTAGAACAAGAACTCATAGTTTCAGCGTCTGAGTTGCAGGCTAGTTATGCTGCTATCGTAGAATACCTAGAAGCTATCAACCAGAAAGAAGCATCTGGAAGCAATTCTCAGGAACTCCAGAATCAGCTTACTATTCAGCTAAGACGTTTAGAAGATTTGGTGCAGGGTTATATCCAAATAAAGAAGCATCCCCATCACTACTTAGATGCAGATAAAGAACTGACAGCAGCCTATCAAGCCATAAAAGGTACGGAGCAAGATCTTCTCAAAAAATTGCAACATCTCAATCAAGCAGCCTTGCAGGATTTCCATATCAGCCAGAGACTCTCTCCTAAAGACGAGACTGCTATCCCTGTAGCAGGTAAACCCAAAACCAAACAGGAATTGGCTATCGAGCGGGATTTAATCAACCAGCTGACAAAGGGAGAAAGTCAATGGGTGTATCGACCTGAGTTAAATACTGAAGACCTCCTATGGGGAAACTTTTTTGCCAAGCTGGAAGCTAATAATGTCCGCATTTTGCAAGACCATCCTCTTACAAATTCAGAGAAAAATCAAATCAAAAACCAGCTCAATTTTGTCAACTTCTACGAAGCAGCCAAGTGGATAGCAGGGGAAAATGGCATTGCCAAGGTGCAGGTTCAACGTGAAGATGCTAGTTTAGGCACCATTCGCTTGGAAGTCTTGTGGAGAAACAATGTCGCTGGTGGCAAATCAAGCTATGAGGTTGTCAACCAAGTCATCACAGGCGGAGAAGGTATTCGCCAGCGCCGTGGAGATGTGACTTTGTTAATCAATGGTCTGCCCATGATTCAAATCGAACTGAAAAGTCGTTCTCATCCTTACATGGATGCTTTTCGTCAGATTAAAAAATACGACCAAGAAGGACAGTTCAGAGGTATTTATTCAAGTCTTCAGATGTTTGTCGTCTCAAATGTCACAGACACTCGCTACATTGCAGCTGCCAAAGCCAACAAGCTAAATGAGCGCTTCTTGACCAAGTGGGTGGATAGTGAAAATAGACCCCAGCCCCAACTATTTGACTTTGCTGAGTCTGTCTTGTCGATACCAAGAGCCCATGAGATGGTCATGCAATATTCTGTCATTGATGATGACAAAAAGGCCTTGATTTTATTGCGCCCCTATCAGGTTCATGCCATTGAGGCTATCCGTGAAGCCAGTCGCAAGCGCCAGTCAGGTTATATCTGGCATACGACTGGATCAGGTAAGACCTTGACCTCCTATAAGGTTTCGCGCAATCTGCTCCAGATTCCATCTATCGAAAAGACAATCTTTGTGATTGATAGGACAGACCTCGACCAGCAGACGACCAGTTCTTTTCAGTCTTACGCAGAGAACGATATGATTGATATCGACGAGACCGATGATACACAGGAATTGGTTAAAAATCTGGCTTCTGATGACCGCCGTGTCGTTGTCACGACCATCCAGAAAATCAATGCCATGATTCGGCAGTTTGATGAAGGGCGTCACCAAAAGGTCTACAATCGTATCAAACAACTTAAACTAGCCTTTGTCGTTGATGAATGCCATCGCGCAGTGACTCCTGAACGCCAGCGCCACTTAGAGCGCTTCTTTACAAATTCTCTCTGGTATGGGTTTACAGGAACGCCTATCTTTACAGAAAATAAACGTGAACAAAAAGGAGACCTTGCTCAGACGACCGAAGAGCAGTACGGTGATTGCCTCCACCAATATACCGTCAAAGAAGCTATACATGACAAGGCGGTTCTTGGCTTTAATGTGGAGTATCAGACAACCATGCCTGGCTGGGCAGAAGATGAGATTGACGAGGAGCGTTATGATGACGAAGGCCACATGCTTGCTGTTTTAGATGCCATTCTCAATCGCTCAAGACGCAAACTCGGTTTCCAAAATGGGGTAGGAAAAACCTATGAAGCCATTTTGACTGTCAAAAGCATTGCCCGTGCGCAGGCCTATTATAACCTGATCAAGCAAGTCAAAAATGGAGAAAAGTCTTTAAGCATTTCGGAAAATGTTAAAAAGGTCTTGCCAGATTTCCCTAAGGTTGCCATTACCTACTCTGTGACAGAGAATGAAGCAGACTCCTATGTCAACCAAGCCTACATGGAGGAAAGTCTAGAAGACTACAATGCCATGTTTGGCACTCACTTTAGCCTAGCAACCATTGCTTCCTACAATAGTGACCTCAACGACCGTCTGTCCCGTAAGAAAGAACGCTTTGCCTTCCGTGAAGAGCAGTTGGACCTGGTTATCGTGGTGGACCGCTTGTTGACAGGCTTTGATGCCCCTTGCCTATCGACTTTGTTCATGGATCGTCAGCCCATGAAACCTCAGCATATCATTCAGGCCTTTTCACGAACCAACCGCCTCTTTGATGAAGGCAAGAAATTCGGTCAAATCGTTACCTTCCAAACGCCTGACCGCTTTAAAGCAAAAGTGGATGAAGCTCTGAGCCTCTACTCAAATGGTGGCGAAACTAGTGTCTTAGCCCCAGAATGGCAGGAGGAGAAGGCCAAGTTTCTGGACAAGGTTCGTCAACTACTAGCCATCGCTCCAAGTCCAGAGCAGGTGCCTGATTTGGATACAGCGACAGATGCAGAATTAAAACGCTTTGCCAAGGCCTTTCAAGAGTTTGATAAGCTCCTATCCTCTATACAAGTCTATTCGGACTATGATGAGAAAGTCATTCTCAGAGAAATTGGCCTCAGCCTAGAAGACATCGAGAACTTTGCCGGCCAATATCAAAATGTCATCGAAGAACTCCGCAGACGTAGAAAAGAAGACCAAGAAGAGGAAGGGGTTCTCCTAGATATTGAGTATGAGCTCGAATCCATCCGAACCGACGAGATAAACTACCACTATATCCTCTCTCTCATCCAAGCCCTAATCGAAAATCGGGAAAATATCATTGGTAAAAAGGAAAAGAGTCTAGTAGATAACTATATCGAAGATTTGAACAAATCTAATCCCAAGTTATCCAGCATCATCTCTCAACTCTGGCAGAATGTCCAAGCAGATGCTAAAAGCTATCAGGGGCAGTCTGTAACCCATAAGTTGGATGAGATGATTGAGCTTACTACCCAGAAAAAGATTCGTGAAACGGCAGATTATTGGCAGATAGGAGAGGATGAACTCCAGTTCGTAGTAGATAACTATCGCATCGGACGCGACAAGCAAAATGGCGAAAAAGCCATCACAGAATCTCAGGACTACCTAGCCTATAAGGAAGCCCATGGAGACGAGGCACTACCAAAACTCAAATACAAAAAAGCCCTCAAAGAGGACTATATGCGCATGATTTCAGAGGATATCTTACCGCTAAGGGGGAGATAAACTACCGATTGGACTTTTCTTATTTGCTAGGTGTTTAACTTTATCTTGTCAAATTAGCCTATCTATCGTTTCAAAATAGGCAAAATTGAAGAATAGAATAGCATAGTTGCCTATCTAAAGTGCAAAAATAGCAAAAATTGAACAAAAGAAATGACAGATGTATGTCCTAAAGTTCAAAAATGGCCGAAATTGAAGAATAGAAATCAAAAAAGAAAATCTAAAGTGTAGAAATAAGAAAATGGAGTAATAGAAAGAAGGAACATTATGGAAAAATTATTTATTATTGGAAATGGGTTTGATATAGCGCATGATTTAAAGACGGATTATCTATATTTCAAGAAGTTCGTTTATCAGCAGGCGTATGGAAAAGATGATTTGTTAGAGGCGTTGCAAAGTGAAAATGCCATAAAATTGTACCTAAATAGAATTGACGAAGAAATATTGCTAGAAGAAATAGACGATTATAGTATTCCTGAAATGCAAAAGGGACCAGATTGGGGAGACCTATATCCAGATGATGTAGATTTGTATAAGTTGTTGTACCAGTTAATGGGTCAAATTACGGAAACTGAGAAATTTTGGTCTGATTTTGAAGCGAAATTAGCAGATTTTAATAAAGTGTCTATTGCTACCATGGATTTTCTGGATAGTGATGGCGATTTGGATGGTTCTTTGATGGCTAATAATGCTGATGAGATAGGAGAAATTCTAGCTAAATATATATATTATTCTTTAAATAAATTATTTAAATTGTGGATAGAAGAAACATATTCTGATTGGAAGGATAGAATTCTGACTAAAAGTGAAGAGTCGCACTCTAAATTATTAAAGGATACAGTTTTGAAAAATTCTGATGCATTATTTATCAATTTCAATTATACAAAAACGTTAGAGGATTTATATAGAATTCCTGAAGAGCAAGTTTTTCATTTACATGGAGTTATTGGTGGGGAAGGATTTGTTTTTGGACATGGTTGTGATGATGAAGTAAGTGATTTCAATCCTCTTGATGTAGGAGCATATCTTGAAGAAGTTGTTGAAAAGTTAAAGAAACCAGTTGACAATGTATTGACTAATTATAATGAACTTTTTGAAAGATTATCTTCTGTCAAAGAAATTTATTTCATCGGA
The DNA here is from genome assembly GCF_013277075.1 of Streptococcus sp. 959. GTDB lineage: Bacteria > Bacillota > Bacilli > Lactobacillales > Streptococcaceae > Streptococcus > Streptococcus pseudopneumoniae_C. The sequence goes on along the minus strand of NZ_VMMF01000018.1, from coordinate 54,143 downwards.
TTTGGAATTCGTTCGGAACAAAGATGGGTAGACAGTCCATATTTAAAAGAAATATTTAAAAAGACTCCAAACGCAGATATTTTACTTGATAGTTATTACCGATTTGGAAATATAGTACAAATGAAAAGAACTCTGAAAAAATTAGGTGCAGATAAAGCATATAAACTAAGATTAATAGATACAAGGGACAATCAATTGCTATAAGGAGGATAAACATGACAAAGAAACCAAGTTATCGCTTTACTGGCTATGCTGAACCTTGGGAAGAAAAGAAGTTGAGGGAAACTGAAACTCTTTTTACAGATGGCAACTACGGAGAAGCTTATCCGTCAGAGAAAGACCTTACTACTAGTGAAAATGGTGTCCCTTTTTTAAGAGGTAGTAATCTTGTAAATGGAGTTTTGGATGAGACTAATGCAAATTATATAACTCATGAAAAACATGAAGAATTGACATCTGGTCACATTGAATTGGATGATATTATTTTAGCAGTGAGAGGATCATTAGGAGCTATTGGATACGCTAAAGATGAGAATGTTGGATGGAACATCAATTCACAGCTCGCAATTATTCGGACTAACAAAAATGAAGCTAAAGGGGACTTTCTTTTGCAATTTTTTATTAGTACAAAAGGGCAAAGAGAATTGTTATCGAGAAATACTGGAACGGCATTAAAGCAGTTACCACTTAAGCAACTGAAAGATATCCCAGTCCCCCTCCCCTCCCTCCCCGAGCAAACTGCTATTGGTTCTTTCTTCCAAGATATTGACCAGCTCATTAGCCTTCAACAGTGTAAGTTAGAGGTGCTCAAAGAGCAGAAGAAAACCTACCTCAAACTCCTCTTCCCAGCCAAAGGACAAATCAAACCAGCCCTTCGCTTCGCAGGATTTGAAGATGAGTGGAAAGAAGTGAAGTTGGGGGAAGTTACGGATAGGTATGATAATTTAAGAGTTCCAGTTTCAGCAAATGAAAGAGTTTCTGGGGCTACTCCATATTATGGGGCTAATGGGATACAGGATTATGTAGATGGTTATACACATGATGGCGAGTTCATTCTCATTGCCGAAGATGGTGCAAGTGATTTAAAAGATTATCCAGTACAATATGTAAATGGAAAAGTTTGGGTAAATAATCACGCTCATGTTATTCAAGGTAAAAATAATCTGATAAACAATATTTTTTTATTATTTGCAGTAAAACAAATTAACATTGAACCTTTTCTAGTAGGAGGAGGAAGAACGAAGCTAAATTCGGATATAATGATGAAACTTCCTTTACATCTCCCCTCTCTCCCTGAACAAGAGGTCATCGGTTCTTTCTTCCAAGACCTAGACAAGGCCATTGCCAAGCAAGAGGAAAAAGTCAACCAGCTCAAAGAAAGCAAACAAACCCTACTCAGAAAAATGTTTATCTAAGATACAAAGACCGTCAAAAGCCCAGTAAAAATAAGAAACTGGGACAGTCTTCGATGAAGACAAGACAGTTTATCTTTTTTACCCAGCTTTTAGGTCGTGTTCAATTCAAATAAATACAAAGACCGTAAAAATCTATACTAAACGAATGAAAGTAGAAATTGATAGGAGACCCTATGTCACAAACAGATTTATCAAGAGAACTCTACCAATCCCTCTGGAATGCGGCAGATATCCTGCGTGGCCAGATGGAAGCCAATGAATACAAGTCCTACCTTTTGGGCTTGATTTTCTACAAGTACCTATCCGACAACATCCTCCAAGCCGTCTGTGACAACTTGGACGAGACCTATGAGTCCTTCCAGCAAGCCCAGCTTCTCTATGAGGAAAACTTTGCGGATGCAGATGTCCGTGAAGACCTCATCGAGGTTCTAAATGACGAGTTGGGCTATGTGATTGAGCCTTCTCTAACCTTTACCAAGCTGGTTCAGTCTATCCACGAAGGCACCTTCCAGCTAGAATCTCTAGCCCAAAGTTTCCGTGATATCGAGCAGGCTAATGAAAAATTTGAAAATCTTTTCGAAGATATTGACCTCTATGCGAAAAAGCTAGGCAACACCCCACAAAAGCAAAACAAGACCATCTCTGAAGTCATGAAACAGCTCAACGACCTTAATGTCTCTGGTCATGCTGGTGATATCTTGGGTGATGCTTATGAATACTTGATAGGCCAATTTGCCAGTGATTCTGGGAAAAAGGCTGGAGAGTTCTATACACCTCAAGCAGTCTCTCATCTCATGACTCAGATTGTCTTTGCAGGGCGTGAGCATCAAAAGGGCATGTCGGTTTACGACCCGACCATGGGTTCTGGTTCTCTCTTGCTCAATGCCAAGCGCTATAGTAAGGAAGCTTCGACGATTTCTTACTACGGTCAGGAGTTGATTACTTCGACCTTCAACCTTGCTCGCATGAATATGATGCTTCATGGGGTCGCGATTGAGAACTACCACCTCAGCAACCACGATACCCTAGACGAAGATTGGCCGACGACGGAGCCTACAGACTTTGATGGGGTTTTGATGAACCCACCCTATTCACTGAAGTGGTCAGCAGATAGTGGATTCCTGCAAGATCCTCGTTTTTCAAGTTATGGAGTTCTGGCACCTAAGTCTAAAGCAGATTTTGCCTTCCTCCTTCACGGTTTTTACCACCTCAAGCATAATGGTGTCATGGCCATTGTACTTCCTCACGGAGTTCTCTTTAGAGGAGCAGCCGAGCAGAAGATTCGCCAGCATCTATTAGAAGAAGGCGCTATTGATACAGTTATCGGCTTGCCAGCAAATATCTTCTACAATACCTCTATTCCGACAACTATTATCATCCTTAAAAAGAATCGCACCAATAAGGATGTCTTCTTTATCGATGCCTCAAAAGAGTTTGAAAAAGGGAAAAATCAAAACAATATGACCGAAGACCATATTGCCAAGATTTTGGAGACCTATCAAAAACGCGAGAATGTCGAGAAATTTGCCCATCTAGCCAGCTTTGAAGAGATTGTTGAAAATGACTATAACCTCAACATTCCACGCTATGTCGATACCTTTGAGGAAGAACCCGTAGTTCCCCTCGTCGACCTCGCCGACCAGCTCGCAGAGATTGATAAGGAGATTGGACAAGTAGAAGCCAGACTCGCACACATGCGCAGCCAGCTAGTAGGCACAACACCAGAAGCCCAAGCAGAATTAACCGCCTATCTCGAAAAGTTGAAAGAGATTTAGAGACTTGTGAGAATACTCTGCTAAAAATTTAGAAAAATAAAATGACAGTAGAAAATCTATTGTCATTTTTTGTTATTGATGACTGCAACAAAGCTCATCTTTAAATGTTTGAAAGTTTACTTCTTTCTTCAACTTCATTTTCTATACATTCTTCCAATACCTTTGCATCAACATAGATTACATTCCCAATCATTTTTGCAGGAATATTCATAGACAGTACTTGTAAAGAATATTTTTTAACAAGTGGTTCAAGTTTTGAGCCGTTTATGTTGTTGTTAATGGCAGGGAAAATGATATCTTCCCATGAAAATGTGTAGTTATAGATTGTCTTGTTAAATCCAAGTTCTCTGACCTTAACTCTATCATGTATGCGAATTAGTTTTACTAGTATATTAACACCGTCAATATTCTTGGCTTTATAATTTTCACGTAAGTCTTTAAAATTAGTATAGTTCTTGAAGGCAAGATAAGCCAGTAGAATAATTAAGATTAAAGGGACAATGCCTTTAGACGTTAGCAAGTCACTGATGGCTGTCAACTTAAAGCTAAGTATGAAGTTGATGACAACTGCGTATAAAATAACTAGTAACGGCAATTTTACAAATAAAAAAGATTTGTATTTTATGTAAGTAATTGTATTGCTTTCTTTAAATCTTATTTTCATAATTGTTTCTCCTTAAATATTATCAGTTGAAAGAATATAGAGAAAGAATATGTGAAGTTAGTTTTATAATAAAACACCCCATCAGCTAGATATTTTTTGTCTAACTAATAGGGTGTAAGTCATGGACTTATCTTGATTAAAATCAAGGTTTTTCGTTTCTGTTGAAACGGAATGACCTATTATTTAACTTCTGTAAATACAACGTGTTTGCGAAGTTTTGGTGAGTATTTCTTCAATTGAAGACGGTCTGGAGTGTTACGTTTGTTTTTAGAAGTAAGGTACAAGCGTTCACCAGATTCTTTGTGTTCAAGTGTAATATTTACGCGCATGGTATCTCCCTTCTATTATTCAGCTGATGCAGCTTTAGCGATTTTACGTCCTTTGTAGTATCCTTTAAGTGATACACGGTGAGAACGTGAGTAATCTCCAGTAGTTTCGTCAAAGTTTACAGATGGAGCTGTTACTTTGTAGTGTGTACGACGTTTGTTTTTCTTCGCTTTTGAAGTGCGACGTGCAGGTACTGCCATTTTGATTTCTCCTTTAGGTATTTATATTCGATTCAATCTACTGATTTTCATCAACCATACTAGGATAACACATTTTTTTTGTAAAGTAAAGTTACTTGACAAAAAAAGATGAAAAAATTCTCCTGTCCGACCTAGCAGACAGGAGAAGGTCTTAAATATCAATCTCAAATGGTTCATCAATGGTTTCTGATACGTATTTTCCGTCTTTTTTCCGTTGCTTGACACATTCTGTGAGGAGATATTCTATTTGTCCATTGACTGAACGAAAGTCGTCTTCTGCCCATGATGCGAGTGCAGCGTATAACTTTGTTGAGAGTCGAAGGGGGATCTGCTTTTTTTTAGCTTCAGCCATCTTTAGTAAAGACTTCCTGTGTTGACAATTGGTTGTGCATCATGATTGCCACAGAGTACGACAAGGAGATTTGAAACCATGGCAGCTTTTCGTTCTTCATCAAGCTCTACCAATTCCCCTTCATTGAGACGTTCTAGTGCCATTTCAACCATACCTACAGCGCCGTCAACAATCATCTTACGGGCATCAATAATGGCAGATGCTTGTTGACGTTGAAGCATGACGGCGGCAATTTCTGGTGCATAAGCTAGGTAAGTAATACGTGCTTCAAGGATTTCCAAACCAGCATCCTCAACACGACTTTGGATTTCTTCACGAATACGGTTTGCTACAATTTCGCTAGAGCCACGGAGACTACCTTCATCTGCTTGCCCGTCACCTGTAGTATCTACATTAGGAGACACATCGTAAGGATAGATGCGGACAATATTTCGGAGGGCGCTATCACACTGCAATGAAAGATATTCTTTGTAGTTATCAACGTTGAAAACTGCCTTAGCAGTATCGACTACACGCCAAGTAACGGCAATTCCAATTTCCACAGGATTTCCTAGACAATCATTGATTTTTTGGCGAGAATTGCTCAAGGTCATAACCTTGAGGGAAATCTGTTTCTTGCCAATTTCAAGATTTACATCATTGCCATTTGATGATTTCATCCCTGAAAAAGGAGATTTCGTGCTAACGTCACCACTTTGTCCAAGTCGAGTGTGGTTTGCAGGGTTAACTGCTACGCTGAAGGGATTGACAAAGTAAAAACCAGGTTCTTTGATGGTACCTGTATAGTTACCAAAAAGAGTCAAAACCAGAGCTTCCTGAGGTTTGACAACTTTTAAACCAGCATGAGCTAGGCCTGCAATTAAGCTTAATAAAAGTCCGATAATAATTCCAAAAATGTTTTCCGAACCAACCCCCATTATAAGTATAAAGACACCAAGTACGAGTGTCAACTCAATGAGAATCAATGCGAATACACCATTTGGTTTTGAATTGATTAGTTTTTCAGTCATAAGAATGACCTCCTGTCATTTGATATCTAAATGATATCACTTTAATTTATAAAGTCAAGAAATAAATGTAAAAAATTTAAAGAAAATATTGCTGTATAGAATTTTCTGAAAATTCAAGAATTTTCTTCTGTTCATTGCCTTTAAAATGTGCTATAATAGTAAAAACTGAAATGGGAGGGAACAAATGACTGAATTAGATAAACGTCACCGCAGTAGCATTTATGACAGTATGGTAAAATCACCAAACCGTGCCATGCTTCGTGCGACTGGTATGACAGATAAGGACTTTGAAACACCGATTGTGGGAGTGATTTCGACTTGGGCGGAAAATACGCCATGTAACATCCACTTGCATGATTTTGGGAAATTGGCTAAAGAAGGTGTCAAATCTGCAGGTGCTTGGCCTGTACAGTTTGGTACCATTACCGTAGCAGACGGGATTGCCATGGGAACGCCTGGTATGCGTTTCTCTTTGACATCTCGTGATATCATCGCGGACTCCATCGAGGCGGCTATGGGTGGTCACAACGTGGATGCCTTCGTCGCTATCGGTGGATGTGATAAGAACATGCCTGGTTCTATGATTGCTATTGCCAACATGGACATTCCAGCTATTTTCGCCTATGGTGGAACTATTGCACCGGGAAATCTTGATGGCAAAGACATTGATTTGGTTTCTGTCTTTGAGGGAATCGGAAAATGGAACCACGGTGACATGACAGCTGAGGACGTGAAACGTCTTGAATGTAATGCCTGCCCTGGCCCTGGTGGCTGTGGTGGTATGTATACTGCTAATACCATGGCGACTGCTATCGAAGTTCTAGGTATGAGTTTGCCAGGGTCTTCATCTCACCCAGCTGAATCAGCTGACAAGAAAGAAGATATCGAAGCAGCAGGACGTGCTGTTGTTAAGATGTTGGAGCTTGGTCTCAAACCATCAGATATCTTGACTCGTGAAGCCTTTGAAGACGCCATCACTGTAACGATGGCGCTCGGTGGTTCTACAAATGCCACTCTTCATTTGCTTGCAATTGCCCATGCGGCTAATGTTGACTTGTCACTTGAGGACTTCAATACGATTCAAGAACGTGTGCCTCACTTGGCCGACTTGAAACCATCTGGTCAGTATGTCTTCCAAGACCTCTATGAAGTCGGTGGTGTCCCTGCGGTTATGAAGTACTTGCTGGCGAATGGTTTCCTTCACGGGGACCGTATCACATGTACTGGTAAGACTGTAGCTGAGAACTTAGCTGACTTTGCAGACCTCACACCAGGTCAAAAAGTTATCATGCCACTTGAAAATCCAAAACGTGCAGACGGTCCGCTTATCATCTTGAACGGGAATCTTGCCCCTGATGGTGCGGTTGCTAAAGTATCAGGTGTTAAAGTGCGTCGTCACGTTGGACCAGCTAAGGTCTTTGACTCAGAAGAAGATGCTATCCAGGCCGTTCTGACAGATGAAATCGTTGATGGAGATGTTGTCGTTGTTCGTTTCGTTGGACCTAAGGGTGGTCCTGGTATGCCTGAGATGCTGTCACTTTCATCAATGATCGTTGGTAAAGGTCAAGGAGACAAGGTTGCCCTCTTGACGGATGGCCGTTTCTCTGGTGGTACTTATGGTCTGGTTGTTGGACATATCGCTCCTGAGGCTCAGGACGGTGGACCGATTGCCTACCTCCGTACAGGCGATATCGTTACGGTTGACCAAGATACCAAAGAAATTTCTATGGCCGTATCCGAAGAAGAACTTGAAAAACGTAAGGCAGAAACAACCTTACCACCACTCTACAGCCGTGGTGTTCTTGGTAAATATGCCCACATCGTATCATCTGCTTCACGTGGAGCCGTGACAGACTTCTGGAATATGGACAAGTCAGGTAAAAAATAAACTCATACTCTTCGAAAATCTCTTCAAACCACGTCAACGTCGCCTTGCCGTACTCAAGTACAGCCTGCAGCTAGTTTCCTAGTTTGCTCTTTGATTTTCATTGAGTATCAAAAAGCAAGCCAACTTCGGCTTGCTTATTTTCATCTTCAAAAGTGATTTGCCTGCTTAACGAGGTGGCAGTCCAAGGGCAATACGGCCGTAGCGACTGATTCGTGTAATCTTCCAGGCAGGCGACCAGGTAACTTCAACCTTGACATCTTCGATACCCTCGATTTGTTTCAGACCTGCAACGATTTCGATAGGCAGGCTTTCGGCGCAATCACAGGCAGTATCGGTGAAGGTCATGACAATCTTACAGAGACCCGTTTCATCCAGATTGATTTCATAAATCAGTCCTAGATTGTAAACATCCAATTCCACATCTGTATCAAAAACTTTCTCTAGTTTTTCGATAATTTGGTCTTGTAAGGCCAAAGCTCGGTCATTGATTTTGATATCGTCTCTCATAGCAGTCCCTCCACATGGTAAATATCCTCTATTTTCTCATAATTCTGACAATTTGGCAAGTTTTTGATGAATTTTCTGAAAAAATATGATAACATAAAGAAAACACCGAATTAAGGGGAAGTCTATGGAGCAGATTGGAAAAGTCTTTAGACAATTACGAGAGTCAAGAAATATCTCGCTGAGACAGGCGACTGGGGGACAATTTTCTCCGTCTATGTTGTCCCGATTTGAAACTGGTCAGAGTGAGCTTTCGGTGGAAAAGTTTCTATTTGCTCTGGGAAATATATCTGCCAGTGTAGAGGAAATCCTCTTTCTGGCGAGAGGTTTTCAGTATGATACTGATTCTGAGTTGAGAAAAGAAATCACAGATGTCTTGGATATAAAGAATATAGCACCTCTCGAAGACCTGTATCGTAAGGAATATCAAAAGCATGCCTATTCTCAAAACAAGCAGAAGCATATTCTAAATGCCATTATTATCAAGTCTTATATGAAGAGTATGGATGAAACGTTAGAGTTAACGGCAGAGGAAGGGAAAGTCCTTCATGACTACTTGTTTTCTACCGAGATTTGGGGAATCTATGAACTCAATTTGTTCTCGGTCAGTTCTCCCTTTTTATCTGTTTCTCTTTTTACTAGGTATGTACGAGAAATGGTCCGCAAATCTGATTTTCTAATGGAAATGTCTGGTAATCGAAACCTTTTTCACACTATGCTATTGAATGGTTTTTTAGCCAGCATTGAGTGTGAAGAATTCACCAATGCCTCTTATTTTAAACGTGTCATCAAAGAGCATTTCTACAAGGAAAATGAAACCTATTTCCGAATTGTTTATTTGTGGGCGGAAGGTCTCCTTGATAGCAAGCAAGGCAGAGTCAAGGAAGGTCAGAAAAAGATGGAGGATGCTGTCCATATTTTTGAGATGCTTGGTTGCAACAAATCTGCTGAATACTACAGAAATACAACCGATTGTTGAATATCTGCAAACTAAGAAAATAATTTGAAATTTTAAGCGATAGAACTCTTGCCCTCTCTCAGGTCGTTACAAAAGTTCTATCGTTTTTTTGCTTATTTTGTGTGTTGCATATATTCAAAAGTTTTCCCTTTCAATTTCTAAGTGCTATACTATAGTCATGCTTCATATAGGGATTATAACAAGAAGGGGGATTACCTATGAAACTATTGTTTAGAAATCAAGCTTATCGTCTCTTGACTTTGTCACGTTTCTTCAATGCTTTTGGTGCTTCGATTTTCAACCTGGTATTTATCGTCTATGCATCGACTTTGCCACAAGCCTCTTTTGCTGTTGCTATGGCGAATATTATCATGATTCTTCCGACTCTCTTTACAGTTTTTGTAGGGATTCGGGCAGATTACACGAGGGACAAGGTCAAATGGATGACCTATAGTGGTTTGTTTCAGGCGGTTTTATTTTTTCTAGCAGCCCTAGTTGTTCAGCAAGCTAGTCTCTTTGCCTTTTCTAGCCTGTGTTTGATCAATATCATCAGTGATGTAATCAGTGATTTTGCTGGTGGTTTGCGCATGCCTCTCGTTAAGGAAAAAGTAGCTGAAGAGGATTTAATGGAAGCTTATTCTTTTTCCCAGTTCATCACCTATATTTCAGCTATTGGTGGTCAAGCTTTCGGAGTCTGGCTCTTAGGTCTATCGGTCAATAATTTTTCTCTCGTTGCGGGAATCAATGCCTGTTTTTTCCTAGTATCAGCCGTTATCCTCTTTTTAGGAAAAAGCAAATTGAGCCTGTCAATGTCATCTGCTGATGGTAAAATTCTAAAAAATGAGAAGCTTTCTATCAAAGACCAGTTCCTAACAATTTACCGAAATTTACGCCTCGTTTTTCTTAAAGGTGGACAGAAAAACTTTGGTTTTATGCTCTTTGCTGTCTTGCTTATCAATGCCTTGGGTGGCGCTTTAGGAAGCATCTATAACATCTTCTTTTTGAGCAATTCTCTCTTGAATTTTTCTTACACAGAGGCACTATTTATCAATCAATTCTGCGCTTTGTTAGCAATCATCATCAGTAGCCTTACGGGCAATGATTATTTTGGGAAGCAGTCCTTGCCTAGATTGATGATGTGGGTGACCGTAGGACTCAGTCTAGTTGGTCTAGCTAATTTATTCAACCAAGTCGTACTTGGTTTACTATTTCTCTGTTCAACTCTGTATGTGTCTGGTAAAGTTCAACCAAAGATTAGTGCCATGCTCCTGAAAAATCTAGCTCCAGAGGTTCTAGCTCGTACCAGTAATTTTTTAGGTTTATTGTTCACCTTATCCATACCTGTGGGAACAGCCTGTTTTTCACTTATAGCTGTATGGAATATACAGTTGACTTGGATGCTATTTGTTGGTCTCTCCTTGATAGCTATTCTTTTGACAGTTATTAATCTCAAAAATGATATCTAATACTCTTCGAAAATCTCTTCAAACCACGCCAACGTTGCCTTGCCGTAGGTATGGTTACTGACTTCGTCAGTTCTATCTACAACCTCAAAACACTGTTTTGAGCAACCTGCGGCTAGTTTCCTAGTTTGCTCTTTGATTTTCATTGAGTATAAATCCTAATTTTTTTCTTACTGTTTTAATCCCTCTATTTATGGTAAAATAAGACTATTAAGTTTAAAGAGGATTCCCTATGAAATTACAAAAACCAAAAGGAACGCAGGATATTTTACCTGCTGAATCTGCCAAGTGGCAGTACGTTGAGGGCTTTGCCCGTGAGATTTTCAAGCGCTATAACTACGCAGAAGTGCGCACGCCTATTTTTGAGCATTACGAGGTTATCAGTCGCTCTGTCGGAGATACAACGGATATCGTAACCAAGGAAATGTACGATTTTTATGACAAGGGTGACCGCCATATTACCCTCCGTCCAGAAGGAACAGCGCCAGTTGTCCGTTCCTATGTGGAAAATAAACTCTTCGCTCCAGAAGTGCAAAAGCCAAGTAAGTTCTACTACATGGGCCCTATGTTCCGTTATGAGCGTCCGCAGGCAGGTCGTTTGCGCCAGTTCCACCAGATTGGTGTCGAGTGCTTTGGTTCTAGCAATCCAGCTACGGATGTGGAAACAATCGCTATGGCAGCTCATTTCTTGAAAGAAATTGGTATCAAAGGTGTCAAATTGCACCTCAACACTCTTGGAAATCCTGAGAGCCGTGCAGCCTATCGTCAGGCCTTGATTGACTATTTGACACCGCTTAAGGAGACCTTGTCTAAGGATAGCCAGCGTCGCTTGGAGGAAAACCCTCTCCGTGTCTTGGACTCTAAGGAGAAAGAAGATAAGGTGGCTGTAGAGAATGCGCCGTCTATCTTGGATTTCCTTGATGAAGAAAGCCAAGCTCATTTTGATGCTGTGCGTCAGATGTTGGAAAATCTGGGTGTAGACTATATCATCGATACCAATATGGTGCGTGGTCTAGACTACTACAACCACACCATTTTCGAGTTTATCACTGAGATTGAGGGTAATGACTTGACAGTCTGTGCGGGTGGTCGCTACGATGGTTTGGTTGCTTACTTTGGTGGTCCTGAAACCGCTGGATTTGGTTTTGGCCTTGGTGTAGAGCGCCTGCTTCTCATTCTTGAAAAGCAAGGTGTGGCCCTCCCTATCGAAAACGCCCTAGATGTCTATATCGCAGTCTTGGGCGAAGGAGCAAATGTCAAGGCCTTGGAGTTGGTACAGGCTCTTCGCCAACAAGGTTTCAAAGCAGAGCGTGATTACCTCAACCGTAAACTCAAAGCTCAGTTCAAGTCAGCCGATGTTTTTGCGGCTAAGACCCTCATCACCCTAGGAGAGAGTGAAGTCGAAAGCGGACAAGTGACGGTCAAGAACAACCAAACCCGAGAAGAAGTGCAAGTGTCACTTGAGACAATCAGCCAAAACTTCTCAGAAATCTTTGAAAAACTAGGATTTTATACTCAATGAAAANNGCTGTACTTGAGTACGGCAAGGTGAAGCTGACGTGGTTTGAAGAGATTTTCGAAGAGTATTAATGATAGATAAACTGGTCAGGAACTTACTCCTGACCTTTTTCTTTTGCAAAATGACAAAAATCATAAACTTTTTGACAAATATGCTTGTCAAAAAGAAAAAGATGTGTTACAATGTAAGCAAGTTAAGAGAAAAGGAGCAAGGAACGATTATGTGGGCATTAGGATTTGTACCTCTTGTGATTATGTATTATATCTACCATTCCCAAAAGGTCAAGAAACTAGAGAATAAAATCAAAAGAATTGAGCAAAAACAGAAAGGAAATAAAGAAATGTCAAGAATTTTAAAAGAATTGATTGGGAAAACACCGACAATCGTTGGACAAGTTTTTGGAACAGATAACTGGGAAGTTTTGGATGTTGATGAGGAATGGGTCAAGCTACGTCGTGTTAATAAAAAAGGAAAAGAAAAATTCAAACTACAACGCATTGAGGATATCCAAACTGTTGAATTTGACGGAAAGTAGGTGTGTAACATGCAACTAAAAAATCGTCTAAAAGAGCTGCGGGCTCGCGATGGTCTCAATCAAACCGAACTAGCCAAGCTAGCAGAGGTTTCCAGACAGACTATCAGCCTATTAGAACGGGACGAATACACCCCGTCCGTTGTGATTGCCTTGAAAATATCTCAGATTTTCAACGAAACAGTCGAATCGGTATTTCGCTTGGAGGAGGACGAGTGATGAACAAGTATAAAGTGATTTATTATGTAGTTGCCATAGCTTTATTAGTCAGCGTGTGTCTACTAATTGGAACAAATCTAGGATGGTTTGATCTCTATTATAGCGACCAATTTATCTGGGCCTACTTTGCCCTCATCCCAGTAATTGACTGGATTGAAAAGAAATCCAAAAATCTAGTAAGTGAAAAAGGAGAATGAATATGAAAGAGTTTTTAGCAGGTTTTCAAGTAGATACTGAGAACAAAGAACTTGCAGGTGTCTGTGCAGGTTTAGGAAATTATTTTAATATCAAGATTAACGTCATCCGTTTGGTAGCCATTTTGCTGTTTCTTTCGTCAACAGAGTTTGGGATTTTAACAGTCATCCTATATGCTTATCTAGCGGGCTGGCTTGGGAGAGATTCTTTAGGAGAAGGGGCGAAAAAAGCAAGAAATCAAGCTATTCTCTTGTTTGCTGTTTGTTTGATTTTAGTATCACTTGGAACAGAGGGCTTGACAGCAATTTATGAATCAGGTAAAGTCTTTGGTCAGTGGTTAGTTGGATTGGTTTAGTTTAGAAAGAGGTTGAATATGAAAAAGAAACGTGGATTGTTATTTTTAATGTCTGTTTTCTTCGGAGGTTTCTTGGGCGGTTTTGTAGGGATGTTTAAGGCAGGTGCCGAATCCTACGAAGTTATTTTAGATGTAAAAGTCTTGATACCCTGGATATCAACTATTTGTTTACTGTTAGGTTTTATTAGCGTTCTTTTGACTTTCAATTTCCTAAAGAAAAGCAGAAAATTTCATTCCTTGTACCAAGAGGAAATGGATGATAATCTGAATGAAACTTATTATGTGCAAATGTATCGGAATCTTGAGTTTGGAAGCATTGCTTTTAATATTACAAGTGTAGCGATTTCATTGTCTATTTTCCTCTCATTAAATGAAGTGGTTATATTGCATACAGGCCACCAAACATTTTCCCTCTCTTTCTTAGCCTTTGTGCTATTCTTATCCGCTCAAAAATCTCTTTCTAAAACAATTGCGATTGTTCGTCAGTTTGATTTGTCTCTTTTCTCTACACCCAAGGATGTCTTAGATTATATAAATTCTTATGATGAAGGAGAGCGACAAGCTAATTTGGAACAGAGTTTTCGAATTTTATTCCAATTACACCAATATGTCTTACCAGCCTTATATGTCTTTATTATTATCATTTCTTTCTTGACAGATGAGATTCAGTTACTAGCTTTCTTGCTTGTCGGAGCCATCCATGTTTATATCAATGTGATGCAGTTACCTATGGTGAAACATTATTTCAAATAAAGGAGTTTTTATGATTCGTGTTGAAAATGTAAGCAAAAGTTTTGGGAGCAAAAAAGCTCTTCACCAGATTTCTTTTGAGATTAAGGAGGGTGAAATCTTTGGTTTTCTTGGACCTTCTGGCTCAGGTAAAACAACCATGATCAATGTCTTAACAGGTCAGTTGGCTGCAGATCAAGGTAAAACAGTTTTGTTAGGCAAGAATTCTCAAGATTTAACCTCAAATGATTTGGAACAAATTGGTATTGTTAGTGATGGAAGTGGTTTTTATGAAAAGATGAGTCTTTACAAAAATCTTCTCATCTATGCTAAGCTATATGGTCTCAAGTCAGATAGAGTAAATCAGGTGCTCCAACAGGTTGGATTGGCAGATGCTAAAGATATTATCGCAGAAAAACTATCTACTGGAATGAAACAACGAATGTTCTTGGCTCGTGCCCTTCTGAATGCTCCTAAGATTCTCTTTCTAGATGAGCCAACCAGTGGCTTAGACCCTACAACATCTAAGATGATTCATACCCTACTTCAAGAATTAAAGCAGGCGGGGACAACTATCTTTCTGACCACGCATGATATGAATGAAGCAACTCTGCTTTGTGATCGCTTATCTCTTTTAAATAAGGGAAACTTAATAGAGTATGGAAGTCCACAAGATATTATCCAGAAGTATCATGTGGATAAGAAAGTACATGTGGTTTATAACGATGGACGAGAACAGATAGTTCCATTTGAAGAATTGCCACATTTAGACACGACAGATTTGATGGTGGTTCACTCTTGTGAGCCGACACTAGAAGAAATCTTTATCAGATTGACAGGAGAAAAGTTAGATGTTTAGAAAATTAAATGCCCTACTATGGTTAAGATTACAAGTTCTTATCAGCAATTCAAGTTTGTTAGCAACTTTATTGATGCCTTTTGGTATTGCTGTTCTATATAATGAATTTTCAAATAAGAATGGTCAATTGAGCCTATTTTTACTATCTGCTAGCTTGACGATGGTCTTGAGCATGGGAAGTGGTTATATGGTATCGATTATGATGGCAGAAGATAAGGAAAAACGAAATCTCAAATCACTCATTCTAAGTGGTGTGACAGCAACAGAATATACTTTCAGTATGCTCGTTCTCCCTATTTTGATAATGTTGGTTGCTATGATTGTACTTCCCATCTATCTTAAAGTAGATGTATCTGGTTATTTATTTGTCTATGCTATCTATTTGCTCCTGGCAACTATTTGTATTATTTTTCTCAACCTTCTAATCGGTGCGGTGTCAGATACTCAATCTAAAGCGCAAGTTTATAGTATCTTCCCTATGTTAATCGTCTCTGTTTTACCTATGATTGCTCTTCAAAATGATACGGCTCAGAAAGTGTTAGATTACTCGTTCGTCGGTCCTATTGTAAATCTTTTAAATCAAAAAGGTGGAGAAATATCCTTTTCTAATATCGGCATGTTACTTGCATGGGTACTTGTGTTAGGGATAGCAAACCTCTTTGTATTGAAAAACAGCTATAAAGCAAGATAGGAGATTTATATGAAACTACTTAAAAACCTTGGCTGGTTTCTTCTAGCCATTCTATCCTTTGTGTTTATCTATGGTACCGTTCTGAGTACGGCTATAGAATCTCTGAAACTAGGTGCTTCACCCTATGCTGCTACCTTACTCTATGTGGCCTTGGCTGGAGTATATGTGTACGTCATTTACAAATGGTATCAGAAAGCTCCTGTTCATATTGAGAAGAGCGGCTTTAACCGATTTATTTGGCTTCCTGCCTTGGTTTGGTTCTTATCTCTTGTTGTCCAGTTTTTCTTGCCAAATGATCCTTCAGTAAATCAGCAAATAGCGACAGACTTGACCTTGTCTCAACCACTCTTCTCCTTCTTTGCGGTCGTTATTTTTGCTCCTTTGACGGAAGAACTTATCTTTAGAGGGATGTTAGCACGCTACCTCTTTCCTAAGCAGGACAATAGTAAACAAACTCTGATTTTTCTTCTGGTATCCAGTGTTCTGTTTACCTTGATTCATTTCCCAGGCGATGTGCAACAATTTTTTGTCTATTTTAGCCTTGGTTTTAGTTTGGGCTTGGCTTATATTAGCAGAAAAGGTCTGGTCTACAGTATTTCTCTCCACGCTTTGAATAATTTAGTCGGCTTTTTGATGATTCTCATGCTATAATAGAGTCAGGAGGTCACATGAAACGAGTAATTTTATTAGCAGTGATTCAAGCAGTCGTTCTATTTTTCATTATTGGAGCGCTAGCTTATGCCTTTAAGGGAGATTTCTTCTACAGCCATCTAGCAGTGGTCTTTGCCCCTATTGCCGGTATCTGGCGTTTTGGGACAGCTTATACGACGGAAATCGTCTTGCCTCGAAAGGCAGCCGAAATTGCGGAAAAGCGTAAAGCAGGCAAAAATTCAAAATAAAAGAGTCCGGTGAAGTTCATCGGATTTTTGTATTGGGGCTAATTTTTAGGGACTTTACCTGATTTTTAAAGACTGGCAAACTTTTCTGATGATTTTCATGAAGAGCCTGCGCTTTTATGGTAAAATAGTAACAGAATAAAAGAGGAGAGAAACAATGAAACGTAGTATGTATGCTGGTCGTGTTCGTGAGGAACACATCGGACAAGAAATTACCTTGAAAGGATGGGTTGGTCGTCGTCGTGACCTGGGTGGTTTGATCTTTATCGATCTTCGTGACCGTGAAGGAATCATGCAGTTGGTTATCAACCCTGAAAAAGTATCTGCAGAGGTTATGGCAACAGCTGAAAGCCTTCGTAGCGAATTTGTTATCGAAGTAACTGGTCAAGTCGTTGCGCGTGAGCAAGCCAATGATAAGTTGCCAACTGGTGCAGTTGAGTTGAACGTGACAGCTCTTACTGTGCTCAATACAGCTAAAACAACACCATTTGAGATTAAGGATGGCATTGAGGCCAATGACGATACACGTTTGCGTTACCGTTACCTTGACCTTCGTCGTCCAGAAATGTTGGAAAATCTTAAACTTCGTGCTAAAGTGACTCACTCTATCCGTAATTACTTGGATGAGTTGGAGTTTATCGATGTGGAGACACCATTCCTTTCTAAGTCAACACCAGAAGGGGCGCGTGACTATTTGGTGCCATCTCGTGTTAATAAAGGGCATTTCTATGCTCTTCCTCAAAGTCCACAGATTACGAAACAGCTTTTGATGAATGCTGGTTTTGACCGTTATTACCAAATCGTTAAATGTTTCCGTGATGAGGACTTGCGTGGAGACCGCCAGCCTGAGTTTACTCAGGTCGACTTGGAAACGTCTTTCTTAACTGAGCAAGAAATCCAAGATATCACAGAAGGCTTGATTGCGCGCGTGATGAAGGAAACAAAAGGCATCGAAGTAACGCTTCCATTCCCTCGTATGAAGTATGACGATGCTATGGCTCTTTATGGTTCTGACAAGCCTGATACGCGTTTTGACATGTTGCTTCAGGACTTGACAGAAGTGGTCAAAGGTGTTGATTTCAAAGTCTTCTCAGAAGCACCTGCTGTAAAAGCCATTGTGGTCAAAGGAGCTGCGGACGACTATTCACGTAAAGACATTGACAAAATGACTGAAGTGGCCAAACAGTACGGTGCCAAAGGTCTTGCTTGGGTCAAGGTTGTGGATGGAGAATTAAACGGACCAGTTGCCAAATTCTTGACTGGTATCCAAGAAGAATTGACAACAGCGCTTGCTCTTGAAGACAAGGACTTGGTTCTCTTTGTGGCAGATACGCTTGAGGTAGCTAATGCAACACTCGGTGCCCTTCGTGGACGTATTGCCAAAGAGCTTGGTTTGATTGATAACGATAAATTCAACTTCCTTTGGGTAGTTGACTGGCCAATGTTTGAATGGTCTGAAGAAGAAGGCCGCTACATGAGCGCCCACCATCCATTCACACTTCCACAGGAAGAGACAGCTCACGAATTAGAAGGTGATTTGGCTAAGGTTCGTGCCATTGCTTACGATATCGTTTTGAACGGTTATGAGCTTGGTGGTGGTAGTCTTCGTATCAACCAAAAAGACCTTCAAGAACGCATGTTCAAGGCTCTTGGTTTCTCAGCTGAAGAAGCAAATGACCAGTTTGGTTTCCTTCTTGAAGCCATGGACTATGGTTTCCCACCACACGGTGGTTTGGCTATCGGGCTTGACCGATTTGTTATGTTGCTTGCAGGAGAAGAAAACATTCGTGAAGTTATTGCCTTTCCTAAGAATAACAAGGCAAGTGACCCAATGACACAAGCTCCTTCAACAGTAGCTCTCAAACAACTAGAGGAACTCAGCTTACAAGTAGAAGAAGATGAAACAAGCAAAACGAATTAAGCGGTGGCGCTATTATCTGCGCCGCTTTGCTCATCAGATAAAAATTTTACGTGTCTTACAAAGTATCTCTCGAGAAAAGTATGATGAGAAGATTTCGGCTTCTCTAGTCTATGGTTTTTTATCAGCAGTAGCGGTCAATTTCTTTTTCCAACCAGGGCATGTGTATTCGAGTGGTGCGACAGGTCTGGCACAGATTATCTCTGCCTTGAGTAATCACTGGTTTGGTTTTCATATTCCGATTTCATTGGCTTTCTATGCTATTAATTTCCCTTTGATGGTTTTAGCTTGGTATCAGATTGGCCATAAGTTCACCGTCTTTACCTTTATCACGGTGTCCATGAGTTCCTTCTTTATCCAGTTTGTCCCTGTGGCGACTTTGACTGAGGATCCCATTATCAATGCCCTTTTTGGGGGTGTTGTCATGGGCTTGGGGATTGGTTTTGCTCTTCGAAACAATATCTCCAGTGGTGGGACGGATATTGTCAGTCTGACCATTCGCAAGAAAACGGGTAAGAATGTCGGTAGTATTTCTTTCTTGGTAAATGGGACCATCATGCTGATAGCTGGTTTGACCTTTGGTTGGAAATACGCTCTTTACTCTATGATTACCATCTTTGTCTCTAGCCGTGTCACAGATGCTGTCTTTACTAAGCAAAAACGGATGCAGGCCATGATTGTGACCAATCATCCAGACAAGGTAATTGAAAAAATACATAAAAAATTGCACCGCGGCGCAACCATGATCCACGATGCAGAAGGAACCTATAATCACGAGAGAAAGGCAGTTTTAATTACTGTCATTACACGTGCAGAGTTTAATGAGTTTAAACAGATTATGAAACAGGTGGACCCAGGTGCCTTCGTCTCTGTCTCTGAGAATGTCCATATTTTGGGACGGTTCGTTGAAACAGATAATTAATGACTATAAAAACCAGCGTGAGCTGGTTTTTATTTTTCAACAATTCTGTGGGCGATCAACTGGCGGTAACAAATTTGTTTATTGTTTTTGTTATCATTAATAATCTGGAGAATGGTTTCAAGGGAAACACGACCAAGCTCTAAACTATTGATATCGACATAGGCTGCTAAGTTGAGCTTGGGATTGACCGAGTCAAAGCTGAGAACAGGGACATTCAGTTGGTACTTAGCAATATAGTCACAGACCCCTTCGGCTAGGAGACTATCGGTTGTGATGATAGCATCGATTTGTGGGTCATGCTGAAAGAGAAGTTGACTAAATTGATATCCTTTTTCCTCTAGAAATTCATTTGCAAAGTAGGTCAGATTGTCATCAAGAGGCAGTTTGTATTGCTTGAGCGCGGATTCGTAACCAGTTAGACGATCTTGTGTAACGAAGAGTTTCTTAGAACCTCCGATAAAGGCAATTCGTTTGCATCCTTTTTTAATGAAATATTCGGTTGCATCAAAACCAGCTTGGGCATTGTCATTATCGACAAGAGGGATAAAGGGTGAAATGGATTTTCCTAGAATGAGGAAGGGGAACTGCTCTTCAGCCACCAATTTGACCAAGGGATCTTCCTCTTCAGCATAAAGGAAAATCAAACCATCCACACGTTTACCGTAAACCATTTGTGAAATAGCTTTAAGGCGTTCTTTTTCATCTTTACCTGTTGCTATCTGGATGGCATAGTGGTTTTCAGATGCGACTTGAGAAATGCCACGTAGGACTGATGGAAAGAAAGGATTTTGATAGAAGGCATCTGAGTCGTCAGGAAGGACCAAGCCGATAACTTGGGTATAACTGCTTACCAAACTACGAGCGTTGAGGTTGGGGTGGTAATTGAGCTCCTTCATAGCCTTGCGAACGCGTTTTTTTGTTTCGTCGCTAATGGTTGATTTGTTTTGAATAACACGGGTTACGGTTGAAGGTGAAACACCAGCAGCCTTGGCCACATCTTTAATCGTAACGGGCATAAAAATCTCCTATTTATGGTAATCTGGATCACGGAAATGCGTTTTATAAAAGATAGTGACCAGATACAGAACAAAAAGAATGTTTTGTACAGTAATGAGAGTTGTCATATTTTGGCCAAAGAGTCCCAAAATAAGCGTAATCAGAGTTGGTAATCCTAAACAGTTCAAGATAAAATGGTAGCACTCTTTAAAGGTCCTAAATGAAAAGAGGCGTGATTTCTTAGTGATATAGAGGAGAAGACTAGCTCCTAGAGAGACGATAAAGAAATTCAAACCAAAGAGGAAGCTTGCACCGAGAACTAGGAAGAGACTGATATAGACACGATTCTGCTGGTACCAGTCTTTAGAAATTGCTTGGGTCAAGCTGTCCTTGCTTTTGAAACTCTCAGTCTCAATCGCTCGGTAAGAGACGCGGGTCAACTCTTTACTTTCCTTGCTGATGACCAGCTCATTCGTATCGAAATGCAGTTGCAAGTCCTTAGGTAATTCCTTGCTTTGACTTGGACCGATTAAAAGAGAAGGGGCTTGACTAGCTGTTCCTGTATAAGTAAATTTGCCATCAACAATTTTAGCATGTTCAGAGAGATCCTGGACAACCTCATCTGTCAATGGTTCATAGACATTATCGATAAAGGTTTCTAGCGGATAAGTCTCCTGCGAGCTGTTTTGAATAGCAATGGGTACCATAGACAAGCTGATAAGGAAGATACTGGTAAAGAGAAGCTGAAACCAGTTGAGTCCGAAACGTTTGGACAGGGGCTTACGAAATCCCCAAATACTTGAAAAATAGGAAAATGGATATGGAAGCATAGGTATCTTTCTAAAAGGTGTTTTCTATATGAGTATTATTATATAGAGAAATGTACTTTATTTCAAGTCTAGGGGGTAAATTGCTTGTTGTAAGGATATTACTTACAGTAACAATCGCTAATACTCAATGAAAATCAAAGAGAAAACTAGGAAGCTAGCCGTAGACTGTTCAAAGAACAGCTTTGAGGTTGCAGATAAAAGCTGATGTGGTTTGAAGAGATTTTCGAAGAGTATAAAATGAAAAAGGGTGGCGGGGATAAATTATCCCTTGTCGCCACCACTTGTAAGTCCTGAAACAAAGTTCTTTTGTAGGAAGAAGAAGAGAATACAGATTGGAAGGGCGATGAGGATAGCACCTGCTGAGAAGTAGGCAATCTTCAAGTTTTTCACATTGCTGACGAAGGTTTGGAGACCTACGGCAACAGTAAAGTATTCTTTCTCACGAAGCAAGAAACTAGAGAGGATGTAGTCCCCAAAAGGTCCCATGAAGGCCCAGAGAGCTTGTACGGCAACCATTGGGCGAACAAGTGGAAGAACAATTTGCCAGAAGCGGCGGAAGTGTCCTGCACCGTCTAGTTTTGCAGATTCGTCTAGAGACATTGGCACTGTATCGAAGTATCCTTTCATGAGCCAAGCATTCATCGGGATACCACCACCAACGTAGAGGAAGATGAGGAACCAGCTGTGGTTAAGGGCGTTCAACATAAGTGCCATAACGAAGAAGGCTGTCAAAGCGGCCATGGTTGGCACCATTTGGATAATCAAGAAGAAGACCAAACTTTGTTTACGAGCCAAGAAATTGTAACGGCTATAAGCATAACCAGCAAGTACGATAATACTTGTTTGAACAGCCATAGTAATTAAGGCGATAATCAAAGTGTTGAGGTACCAAGTACCGTACAAGGTTTCAGAGAAGAGCCCTTGGAAGTTAGCAAAACTAAAGTCGACGTTGCTATCTAGTTTAAAGGCTACTACGTTACCAGTCTTGAAGGCTGACATAATGGTAATCAAAAGTGGATAGATAATCACAATTGATAGACCAATCAGGTAAAGGTAAGTAAGGGTTTGAGTCAGTCTACGTTTGAGTTTGATTGAGTTATTCATCTTAGACGTCCTCCATATCAAATGCGTGTAGTTTCTTGAATGCGATCATAGAGATTGAGATGACAATGATAGAGATAATCAAGGTAACAGCTGCCGCCATAGAGTATTGAGGAGATGTACCTGTTGTCAAACGGTAAATCCATGAGATCAAGATATCGGTTGAACCAGCTCCACCACCGACACTACCAGGTCCTCCAGCGTTGAAGAGGTACATGATAGAGAAGTTGTTAAAGTTGAAGGTGTATTGGCTAATCAAAGTAGGTGCCGCAACGGCCAAGATCATTGGGAAAGTGATGTTGCGGAATTTTTGCCAAGCATTGGCACCGTCAATATAAGCTGCTTCGTAAAGGTCGTTAGGAATAGATTGCAAGATACCCAAAGTCAAAACGTAGATGTATGGGAATCCAAGCCAACCTTGCATCATAATCAAGGCAATCTTAGTCCAAGTTGGGTCTGTTTTCCAAGGAATAAGAGCACCATCAAGGAAAGGAAGGAATTTAGCTAAGATTGGCAATACTTGAGTGTTGATAGCACCAACACTATCATTAAACATGTTTGAGAATGTCAAGATAGTGATGAAGGCTGGGACAGCCCAAGGAAGAAGGAAAATAACACCAAAGATACGTTTTCCTTTGATAAATGGTTGGTTAGCAATGATAGCGGTGAAGATACCGATGACGATCTGTAAAGTTGAGGCAGCCAAAGCCCAGATGATGGTCCAAGAAAGAACGGCACCGAAGGCTGAACGGAAGGTACTCAAGCTCCAAATGTTTGTAAAGTTGGTCAAACCAACCCAGTCCAACAATTTGTTTGGTGGCAAGTGTTGGAAGTCATAGTTTGTGAAGGCGATCATCAAGGTTACGATAACTGGGAAGATAATCGCGAAGGTCATGGCAACATAAGATGGAATGATCAAGAGGTAAGGGAAGCCATTTTCATAAATCCCTTTGATCATGTCTTTGAAGGTACGTGGAACTGGAATTCCATTGTTAATGCGTTTTGCGATTGTATGTGCATCTTTGATATTTGCGAAATAAAAGAGTACATAAACGACTACAAAGATTAAATGGAAGGCACCACGAATCAGCATAAAGAGGGAATTGTCACGACCTTGTTTGTCACCAAGAGTGATGAGATTGCTCAATTCAGGGGATGCAAGTGCTAGGAAGTAGAGGACAAATACAAGGGTTACACCAAGGAAGATAAAACCTTTGGCCTTTTGTTTATTGTAAATCTGTCCTAACCCAGGAATGATAGACAGCAGGGCTGCTTTACTAGGTTGTTGCTTTTCCATAATAACTCCTTTCATAGGATACTGGTTTCTAGTTAAAACCTAAATTATATATGTTTTCTATTGATAAATTCAAAGGGGGATTTGAATTTCACCCCCCTTGAACAAATTTTTTATTCACCAAATTTTTGTTTGATTGTTTCTTTGATCAATGTTACAGCATCGTTAGCAGCTGTTTTAGCATCTTTCTTACCACTTACAGCATCAAAGAGCATGTTAGCAGCTGGTTCCCAAACTGCAGACATTTGAGAGATGTTTGGAATTGGTTGAGCGTTCTTGAACTGTTTGATAACAGCTGTTGTCAACTCATCGTTTTTACCTTCAGCGTATGAACGAGCTTCAGTGTTAGCTGGGATTTCGTTAGTTGCATCGTAGAAGGCTTTTTGTTGTTCAGTTGAAACAAGGAAGTCTACAAATTTTTGAGCAGCTTCAAGGTTCTTAGTGCTTGATGGGATAATCCAAGCTTTACCACCACCAAATGCTGCGTAGTCTTTTCCGTTTGGAAGAGTTGGGATAGTTGCAACACCGTAGTTTACTTTAGCATCTTTGAAAGCTTGAGCTTTCCAAGGTCCATCAATGATAGCAGCTGTTTTACCTTCTTGGAATTGAGTTTGAATCAAGTTTCCAGCAGCTGTACCATCTTGCATACCTTTAGGCCATTTTTCATACCAAGATTTAGCGTAGTTGATACCTGCGATAGAACCGTCGTTTGCAAGACCGATGTCTTTAGCGTCCTTACCGTTTTGTCCGAATACGTAAGCACCGTTACCAGCAAGAAGTCCGTATGCGTAGTAGAAGTTTGTCCAGTCAGCTAGGAAAGCAGAAGTTTTTCCATCTTCTCCAGCGAAGGCATATTTGCTATCTTTAGCAAGGTTTTCTAAGTCAGCAAAAGTTTTTGGAGCTTCTTTTACCAAGTCTTTGTTGTAGTACATAACAAGTGACTCGATAACGGCAGGAGCACCGTAAACTTTACCGTCAGCAGCTGTTACAAGAGATTTAGTTTTATCTTCTGTTTTAGCACCATCGCTCAATTTCACTTCTGAAAGTTGTCCGTCAGAACCAAGGCTACCCACACGGTCGTATGGTGCCATCATAACGTCAGCAGCTTGACCTGATTGGTTGTCAAGAGAAAGTTTGTCAAGACCACCAAGTTGGTCACCAGATTTGATGTTAACTTTTGTTTTTGATTCTTTTTCATAAGCTTTAGCAACTGTTTCAGCATAAGCTTTGTATTGGTCTTCGACGTAAAGAGTGATTTCTTTCGCTTCAGATGAACCAGTATCAGCAGCTTTTTCAGCAGGTTTGCTTCCACAAGCTACCAAAAGCAAGCTAGCAAGTGTAACAGTTCCAAGCACAGAAGCGCTCTTCATGAATTTAGATGACATAGTGTATTCCTCCTAAAGAATAACAAATTTTATAATGAGGAAACGCAAACGTTTTCCTTTACGGGACTAGTATAACATAAATAGAAAGCGGTTGCAAGTGTTTTTTGTAAAAAATTTTAAAAAATTGTAGAAAAAGGTAAACGCTTAATCATCATATAATAGTAGAAAATCCAAAAAATCGGTTTTGTTTCAAATTTAAAAAAAGTTGAGAAAACGATTGCTTAATTTACAAATGGAAAGCAGAGAGGATTCTCACTTTATTTTAATAAGATAAGTGAAACCCTTATTCCTATTTTGTTTCCTGAAAGGATATATATACGAGTAAGAAGAAAAAATTTTAAAAAAATAATCAAAAAATTTATTTAAAATCGCTTGCATTTATCAAGAAAATGAGCTATACTAGGTAATAGCGCAAACGTTTGCGTTCGTAAAAATGTAATATCTAACTATAAACACATGAGGTGCTTATTATGAAAAAACGTCAAAGTGGTGTGTTGATGCACATTTCTTCTCTTCCAGGAGCTTACGGAATCGGATCATTTGGTAAAAGTGCTTACGACTTCGTTGATTTTTTGGTTCGCACAAAACAACGTTACTGGCAAATCCTTCCACTAGGAACAACTAGTTACGGAGACTCTCCTTACCAATCTTTCTCAGCCTTCGCAGGGAACACTCATTTTATCGATTTAGATATCTTGGTTGAACAAGGCTTGTTGCAAGCAAGTGACCTTGAAGGGGTTGACTTTGGTAGCGATGCGTCTGAAGTTGACTATGCGAAAATCTACTATGCACGTCGTCCTCTTTTAGAAAAAGCGGTAAAACGTTTCTTGGAAGTAGGAGATGTTAAAGATTTTGAGAAATTTGCTCAAGACAACCAATCATGGCTTGAACTCTTTGCAGAATATATGGCTATCAAAGAGCATTTTGACAATCTTGCTTGGACTGAATGGCCAGATGCAGATGTTCGTGCTCGTAAAGCTTCAGCACTTGAAAGCTACCGTGAGCAATTGGCAGACAAGTTGGTTTACCACCGTGTGACTCAATATTTCTTCTTCCAACAATGGTTGAAATTGAAAGCTTACGCTAACGACAACCACATCGAAATCGTTGGGGACATGCCAATCTACGTAGCGGAAGATTCAAGCGATATGTGGGCAAATCCACATCTCTTCAAGACAGATGTCAACGGTAAGGCGACTTGCATCGCAGGATGCCCACCAGATGAGTTTTCTGCAACTGGTCAGCTTTGGGGTAACCCAATTTATGACTGGGAAGCAATGGACAAAGATGGTTACAAATGGTGGATTGAACGCTTGCGTGAAAGCTTCAAAATCTACGATATCGTTCGTATCGACCACTTCCGTGGTTTTGAATCTTACTGGGAAATCCCTGCTGGTTCCGATACAGCAGCACCTGGTGAATGGGTCAAAGGTCCTGGCTACAAGCTCTTTGCAGCCGTTAAGGAAGAACTTGGTGAGCTAAACATCATCGCTGAAGACCTTGGTTTCATGACAGACGAAGTTATCGAATTGCGTGAACGTACTGGCTTCCCAGGAATGAAGATTCTTCAATTTGCCTTCAACCCAGAAGACGAAAGCATCGATAGCCCACACTTGGCACCTGCTAACTCAGTAATGTACACAGGAACACACGATAACAATACGGTTCTTGGTTGGTACCGTAACGAGATCGACGATGCGACTCGTGAATACATGGCTCGCTACACTAACCGTAAAGAATACGAAACAGTGCCACATGCTATGCTTCGTACCGTCTTTTCATCAGTTAGCTTCATGGCAATTGCGACTA
Organism: Streptococcus sp. 959; assembly: GCF_013277075.1. GTDB lineage: Bacteria > Bacillota > Bacilli > Lactobacillales > Streptococcaceae > Streptococcus > Streptococcus pseudopneumoniae_C. The sequence continues at coordinate 27,337 of NZ_VMMF01000018.1, read as the reverse complement.
TGCAAGATTTGCTAGAATTAGATGAGGTAGCTCGTATGAACTTCCCATCTACCCTTGGTGGAAACTGGTCTTGGCGTATGACTGAAGATCAATTGACACCAGCTGTCGAGGAAGGCTTGCTTGACTTGACAACAATCTATCGCCGAATCAATGAAAATTTGGTAGATTTAAAGAAATAATACAATATCAGGAGACACCTTAAACATGTTATCACTACAAGAATTTGTACAAAATCGTTACAATAAAACCATTGCAGAATGTAGCAATGAAGAGCTTTACCTTGCTCTTCTTAACTACAGCAAGCTTGCAAGTAGCAAAAAACCAGTTAACACTGGTAAGAAAAAAGTTTACTACATCTCAGCTGAGTTTTTGATTGGTAAACTTTTGTCAAATAACTTAATCAACCTTGGTCTTTACGACGATGTTAAAAAAGAACTTGCTGACGCAGGTAAAGAGTTGATCGAAATCGAAGAAGTAGAATTGGAACCATCACTTGGTAATGGTGGTTTGGGACGTTTGGCAGCCTGCTTTATCGACTCAATCGCTACACTTGGATTGAACGGTGACGGTGTTGGTTTGAACTACCACTTTGGTCTTTTCCAACAAGTTCTTAAAAACAACCAACAAGAAACAATTCCAAATGCATGGTTGACAGAGCAAAACTGGTTGGTTCGCTCAAGCCGTAGCTACCAAGTGCCATTTGCTCACTTCACATTGACATCAACTCTTTACGATATCGATGTACCTGGTTACAAGACAGAAACGAAGAACCGCTTGCGTTTGTTTGACTTGGATTCAGTTGATTCTTCTATCATTAAAGACGGTATCAACTTTGATAAAACAGACATCGCTCGCAACTTGACTCTTTTCCTTTACCCAGATGATAGTGACCGTCAAGGTGAATTGCTCCGTATCTTCCAACAATACTTCATGGTTTCAAATGGTGCGCAATTGATCATCGACGAAGCAATCGAAAAAGGAAGCAACTTGCATGACCTTGCTGACTACGCAGTTGTACAAATCAACGATACTCACCCATCAATGGTTATCCCTGAGTTGATTCGTCTTTTGACTGCTCGTGGTATCGAACTTGACGAAGCAATCTCAATCGTTCGTAGCATGACTGCCTACACTAACCACACAATCCTTGCTGAAGCCCTTGAAAAATGGCCACTTGAATTCTTGCAAGAAGTGGTTCCTCACTTGGTACCAATCATCGAAGAATTGGACCGCCGTGTGAAAGCAGAATACAAAGATCCAGCTGTTCAAATCATCGATGAGAGCGGACGTGTTCACATGGCTCACATGGATATCCACTACGGATACAGTGTTAACGGGGTTGCAGCACTTCATACTGAAATCTTGAAGAACTCTGAATTGAAAGCTTTCTACGACCTTTACCCAGAAAAATTCAACAACAAAACAAACGGTATCACTTTCCGTCGTTGGCTCATGCATGCTAACCCAAGCTTGTCTCACTACTTGGATGAGATTCTTGGAGAAGGTTGGCACCATGAAGCAGATGAGCTTGAAAAACTCTTGTCTTACGAAGACAAAGCAGCTGTCAAAGAAAAATTGGAAAGCATCAAGGCTCACAATAAACGTAAATTGGCTCGTCACTTGAAAGAACACCAAGGTGTAGAAATCAATCCAAACTCTATCTTTGACATCCAAATCAAACGTCTTCACGAGTACAAACGCCAACAAATGAACGCTTTGTACGTAATCCACAAATACCTTGACATCAAAGCTGGTAACATCCCTGCTCGCCCAATCACAATCTTCTTTGGTGGTAAAGCAGCTCCAGCCTACACAATCGCTCAAGACATCATCCACTTGATCCTTTGCATGTCAGAAGTTATTGCTAACGATCCAGCAGTAGCTCCACACTTGCAAGTAGTTATGGTTGAAAACTACAACGTTACTGCAGCAAGCTTCCTTATCCCAGCATGTGATATCTCAGAACAAATCTCACTTGCTTCTAAAGAAGCTTCAGGTACTGGTAACATGAAATTCATGTTGAACGGAGCTTTGACTCTTGGTACTATGGACGGTGCTAACGTGGAAATCGCTGAGTTGGTTGGCGACGAAAACATCTACATCTTCGGTGAAGATTCAGAAACTGTTATCGACCTTTACGCAAAAGCGGCATACAAATCAAGCGAATTCTACGCTCGTGAAGCTATCAAACCATTGGTTGACTTCATCGTTAGCGATGCAGTTCTTGCAGCTGGAAACAAAGAGCGCTTGGAACGTCTTTACAATGAATTGATCAACAAAGACTGGTTCATGACTCTTCTTGACTTGGAAGACTATATCAAGGTTAAAGAACAAATGTTGGCTGACTACGAAGACCGTGACGCATGGTTGGATAAAGTCATCGTTAACATTTCTAAAGCAGGATTCTTCTCATCTGACCGTACAATCGCTCAGTACAACGAAGATATCTGGCACTTGAACTAATAATTACATAATTTAAACCCGTACCTTGAAGGTGCGGGTTTTGTATTATCTAAAAAATTTATTTACAGTGCTTTTCCGACCAGAATCTCCGCTTCGATGGTAATTTCTGTCAGTTGGCTCCAGTCAATCTTGCTCTGGTCAACGTGAAAGAGTAAGGGAGTCATGCTGAGTAGGGCTTGGAGCTGCTCTGCTGTGATAGTCTTAGTTAGAGAAGCTGTTTGGTTAGATAGGATGGTAAAGTGTTCTTGGAAATGATTTTTGATATCTTGGTTAGAATAATCTTTGTTTGTCAGCTGGTCCTGTACCCTTTGACGGATTTCCTTGAGGTGATTTTCAGTTGGGATGACCTTTATCAAGATACCGTCTTTGGATAAAACGCGACGAAATTCTCCATAGTTGGCAGGTGAAAAAATATCAAGCAGAATATCCATGCTGGCGTCTTTTATAGGAAGACGAGCCAGGTCGCCAACGAACCAATTGACTGCCCAGTTAGGTTCGCTCTTGGCAGCAATTTGGACGGAATCTTTGGAGATGTCAAAGGCATAGAAGGTTTTGTCAGGATGATTTTCCTGGAGTTTTCGAGAATAGAAGCCTTCGCCACATCCAATATCCAAAATTGTTTCGGTATTTTCTGAACTTGCAAGTAAATCAGAAATTGCATCTAAAATAGCCTGATAAAAGCCAGCTTCTAGGATTTGCTGACGGTTTTGAAAGTTTTCCTTGTCGTAGTTGGCAGATTGCTTGATTTGAGGAGCCAGATTGACATAGCCGAATTTTGCTAGGTCAAAAGAATGGCGATTGTTACATTTGAGACTACCCTCTACCAGAGTTAGATTTTCTTGGCAGATAGGGCAGGCAAAGGCAGTCGCAGAAGCGAAGCGCTGAAGTTTGGGTTTGAGGTTTGTATTCATAGTTTAAGTCTAGCAAAAAAAGGACTGGATGGCAAATGCCTCCAGTCTTCTTTTTAATATGTAAGAACAAAGTATTTTTTCTTACCACGACGGATAACAGTCAGTTCGTTTTCTAACTTATCTGCATCACTCAAGACATAGTCAAGGTCTTGGATACGGTCGCCATTTACGTAGATAGCTCCATTTTGGACATCTTCACGGGCTTGGCGTTTTGAGTTAACCATACCAGATGAAACAAGGAGTTCCACGATATTGTGGTTTTCATCTGCTTGAACTTGGTAGTTTGGTACTCCACGAAGTCCTTGTTTGAGTTCTTTGACAGAAAGGTTTTTGATGTTTCCTGCAAAGAGTTGCTCAGTGATGTTGAGGGCTTCTTTGTAGGCTTCTTCGCCGTGAACAAGTGTGACAACTTCACGAGCCAAGACTTTTTGAGCCAAGCGTTCGTGTGGCGCAGCCTCAAACTGTTTGCGGATGTCTTCAATCTCATCAAGTGATAAGAAAGTAAAGATTTTCAAGAAGCGAACAGCGTCAGCGTCCATGACATTCATCCAGAATTGGTACATTTCGTATGGAGAAGTCTTTTCAGGATTGAGCCAGACTGCGTTTCCTTCTGATTTACCAAATTTCTTACCAGTTGCATCTGTAATCAATGGAACAGTGATAACGTGACCGGTCTTGTCAGCTTTACGACGAAGCAATTCGGTACCAGCAGTCATATTTCCCCACTGGTCAGAACCACCGATTTGTAGCGTTACATTGTGGTCCTGGTTAAGGACGAAGAAGTCGTAACCTTGCATGATTTGGTAAGCAAACTCAGTGTAAGAAATTCCTGTTTCGATCCGTTTTTTCACAGACTCTTTGCTCATCATATAGTTGACAGTGAAGTATTTGCCGATATCACGGAGGAAGTCAATGAAGCTGATGCTGCCAAACCAGTCGTAGTTGTTGACCATGACAGCTTTATTTTCACCATTTTCAAAGTCAAGAAAACGAGAAAGTTGTCCTTGGATAGACTTGACCCAGCCATCTACTGTGTCTTTTGTTTGGAGACTACGTTCAGCATCTTTGAAGGACGGATCTCCGATGAGACCTGTAGCACCGCCAACGAGCGCATAAGGTTTGTGACCTGCTAGCTGCAAGCGACGACTTGTCAAGATTGCGACAAGGTGGCCTAGGTGAAGGCTGTCAGCAGTTGGATCGTAGCCAGTATAATAAGAAACTTGACCTTCTTCTAGGGCTTTACGCAAAGCTTCTTCATCAGTCGTTTGAAAAATCAAACCACGCTCTTTTAGCTCATCAAAAATGTGCATATGTCTTTTCTCCTTTTTAAAATTATTGTTTCTAACTATTGTATCACAAACTTGGGCAATAGCCTAGTAGAATAGGGAAGAAAGTGGCTATTTTATTGAAAGTGTACCTTTTATGGTATAATGAATAGAGTGAGGAAATCCATGCAAAATCAATTAAAGAGAAAAGTGCTGGCATTTTTCCAGCAAGTAAAATTAAACATAAATCATAAAAAATCAGAGAAAGTCTTAGAAGCGAAGAAGTCGGATGGAACAGGTGGGAAGTTCCTGCCTATCTTAGGTAGCATTTTGGCTGCTATCAAGGGAGTTTTGAATACCCTCTTTATTCTAGGCTTTATCGGTGGGCTTTTTGGTGCTGGTGTAGCTCTTGGTTATGGAGTTGCCTTGTTTGATAAGGCTAAGGTTCCGCCAGCGGAGGATTTAGTAAAGCAGGTTAAGAATGTTTCTTCAATCTCAGAAATTGTTTATGCAGATGGGAGTGTCATTGCTTCTATAGAGAGTGACTTACTGAGAACTTCTGTTTCATCTGAGGAAATATCGGACAATCTCAAAAAGGCTATCGTTGCAACTGAGGACGAACATTTTCTTGAACATAAAGGGGTTGTGCCTAAGGCTGTGATTCGGGCGACTTTGGGGACCTTTGCAGGTTTGGGTTCATCTAGTGGAGGCTCTACCTTAACCCAACAGTTAATCAAGCAGCAAGTCGTTGGAGATGCTCCGACTTTGGCTCGTAAGGCTACAGAAATTGTGGATGCACTTGCGCTAGAACGAACGATGAGTAAGGATGAAATTTTGGTTACTTATCTTAATATTGCTCCTTTTGGCCGAAATAATAAGGGACAGAATATTGCAGGTGCTCAGCAGGCAGCAGAGGGTATTTTTGGTGTAGATGCTAGTCAGTTGACTGTTCCTCAAGCAGCATTTTTAGCAGGACTACCGCAAAGTCCTATTATCTATTCTCCCTATGAAAATACGGGTGCTATTAAGAGCGATGAAGATTTAGAACTAGGCTTGAAGCGGGCCAAGGATGTTCTTTATAATATGTATCGTACGGGATCCTTAACAAAGGAAGAATACAATCAGTATAAGGATTACAATATCAAACAAGATTTTTTGCCATCAGGTTCTGTTAATGTTGTTTCAAGAGATTACCTTTACTATACTGCTATGGCTGAAGCGATAGACCGGATGTACGATTATTTGGTCCAACAAGATAATGTTCCCAGTCAAGAGCTGAAAAATGAAGCTATTCAGAAGGCGTATCGTAAACGAGCTGAGCAAGAATTAAGTACAGGTGGTTATAAGATTATGACTACTATTAATAAAAAAGTTCATACTGCCATGCAGAATGCAGTAGCCAGATATGGGTCTCTACTAGATGATGGAACAGGTCGTGTAGAAGTAGGGAATGTCTTGATGGACAACCAAACAGGTGCTATCCTAGGCTTTGTAGGTGGTCGCAATTATCAAGAAAATCAAAACAATCATGCCTTTGACACCAAGCGCTCACCAGCTTCCACTACCAAGCCCTTGCTGGCCTACGGGATCGCTATTGACCAGGGCTTGATGGGAAGTGAGACGATTCTGTCTAACTATCCAACAAACTTTGCCAATGGCAACCCGATTATGTATGCTAATAGCAAGGGGACAGGAATGATGACCTTGGGAGAAGCCTTGAACTATTCATGGAATATCCCGGCTTACTGGACCTATCGTATGCTCCGTGAAAAGGGTGTTGATGTCAAAGGTTATATGGAAAAGATGGGTTACGAGATTCCTGAGTATGGTATTGAGAGCCTGCCAATGGGTGGTGGTATTGAAGTCACAGTTGCCCAGCATACCAATGGCTATCAGACCTTGGCAAATAACGGAGTTTATCATCAGAAACATGTGATTTCTAAAATTGAAGCATCAGATGGTAGAGTGGTATATGAGTATCAAGATAAACCGGTTCAAGTCTATTCAAAAGCTACTGCGACAATTATGCAGGGCTTGTTGCGAGAAGTTCTATCCTCTCGTGTGACAACAACCTTTAAACCGAATTTAACTTCTTTAAATTCGACATTAGCTAATGCAGATTGGATTGGGAAGACTGGTACAACCAACCAAGACGAAAATATGTGGCTTATGCTTTCTACTCCTAAATTAACTTTAGGTGGTTGGATTGGGCATGATGATAATCATTCATTATCTCGTAGAGCAGGCTATTCTAATAATTCTAATTATATGGCTCACTTGGTTAATGCTATCCAAGAGTCTGAACCTGGAATTTGGGGGACCGAGCGCTTTGCTTTAGATTCTAGTGTAGTGAAATCGGAAGTCTTGAAATCAACAGGTCAAAAACCAGGTAAGGTTTCTGTTGAAGGAAAAGAGGTAGATGTCACAGGTTCGACTGTTACCAGCTATTGGGCTAATAAGGCAGGAGCGCCAGCGACCAGTTATCTCTTTGCTATTGGTGGAAGTGATGCGGATTATAAGAATGCTTGGTCTAGTATCGTGGGGAGTCTACCAACTCCATCAAGCTCCAGCAGTTCAAGTAATAGCTCTAGTGACAGTAGTAACTCAAGTGCTACACGATCTTCTTCAAGGACAAGACGATAAGTTCTATGAACTATGCTAAATGAAGTGGCCAATCAATGGATTGCCACTTTTTTCTTTTTCCCTTTCGTGTTACAATAAAGATATGAATCAGTATCAGAAAAAGATTGTTAAAGGAACCATTTACTCTCTCCTATCCGGCTTGATATGGGGAATCTGTGGGATTTTAGGAGAGTATTTCTTTACTCATTATCAGGTGTCCTCTGGTTGGATTACCTCTATGCGTTTGACGCTAGCAGGGAGTCTTGTGCTCATTTGGTCTGTAATGCAAGTAAAATCACAAGTGTTAGATATCTGGCGAGACAAGAAAAATTACCTGCCCTTTTTGGCCTATGCTATTTTGGGAATTTTCTCAGTTCAGTATTTTTTCTATCTCTGTGTAGAATATTCAAATGCTGCGACAGCAACTATTTTACAGTTTATCAGTCCTGTCTTTATCCTCTTTTATAATCGTTTGGTTTATAAAAAACGAGCGTCAAAAAGCGCTATTTTCTATGTTCTGATTGCTATGCTGGGTGTGTGCTTGATGGCGACAAAGGGAGATCTCTCTCAGTTATCCATGACGCCACTAGCCCTTATAACAGGTCTGTTGAGTGCTATGGGGGTTATGTTTAATGTTATCTTGCCCCAACCTTTCGCGAAGCGCTATGGTTTTGTACCCACGGTTGGGTGGGGGATGATTTTGGCAGGTTTATTTAGCAATGTCCTTTCGCCGGTTTATCAGCTTTCCTTTACTCTTGATATTTGGAGTATCTTGATTTGCCTCATTATTGCTTTCTTTGGGACGGCTTTTGCCTTTTTCATTTCCATGAAGGCTGTGTCCTTGGTTTCTCCCTTGGTAGTTTCTGTTATTAGTGCCAGTGAACCTCTCTCTTCTGCCCTTTTGAGTGTTTTATTTTTAGGCTTGGTAGTGGATTGGTCCCTTCTTCTAGCTATGGCCCTGATTATTTTACCCATGATTTTCCTATCGGTAGAAGAAGCGAAAGAAAGTAAATAAAAAGTCTTTTCTTAATTCTAAAAGTGTGCTATACTAGAATAGTCAATAAAACACGGGGAGATAGTTGTGAAGAGTGTTTTTAGGTTGTATCGGTAGGGGCTTGCTTTTACCGACAGCACGTTTTATCTCACATCCCTAAAAATCATACCTAAAAACAAACAAAAAGGCTTCAAATTTGAGGCCTTTTTTGGTAGAATAGGTATCATTAAAATGAACTAGGAGGCGCCTATGACTGCCACAAAAATGAACGCACAAGAAATTATCCAATTTATCGCCAATGCTGAAAAGAAAACCAGTGTGAAAGTAACCTTTGAGGGACAACTCGCAACTGCTGTACCAAGCTCTGTTGTCAAACTAGGGAATGTCCTATTTGGAGACTGGAAGGACGTGGCTCCGCTTCTCGATGGCTTGGTAGAAAATCAAGACTATGTTGTTGAACAAGATGCTCGTAATTCTGCAGTTCCTTTGCTAGACAAACGTGCTATCAACGCTCGTATCGAGCCAGGTGCTATTATCCGTGATCAGGTTGAAATTGGTGACAATGCTGTTATCATGATGGGAGCCGTTATCAATATCGGTGCTGAAATCGGTGCAGGAACCATGATTGACATGGGGGCAATCCTTGGTGGCCGTGCTATTGTTGGAAAAAACAGTCACGTTGGTGCAGGTGCCGTTCTTGCAGGTGTGATTGAGCCAGCTAGCGCAGAACCAGTCCGTGTTGGAGATAATGTTCTTATCGGCGCTAATGCAGTGGTTATCGAAGGAGTCCAAATCGGTAGTGGTTCAGTTGTTGCAGCAGGAGCTATTGTTACACAAGATGTCCCAGAAAACGTGGTGGTAGCAGGTGTTCCAGCTCGCATTATCAAAGAGATTGATGCCCAAACCCAACAAAAAACAGCGCTAGAAGATGCGCTTCGTACCTTATAATTGTAAAAGAAAAATAGAGGCGGAACCCTTCTTCCAGCCTCTTTCTGCTATATCGGAGGATAGATAGATGTTAGATTTGATTCAGACTAGACGAGATTTGCACCAGATTCCAGAGATTGGCTTGGAGGAGTTCAAGACTCATGCTTATTTGCTGGATGTGATTGAGAAATTGACTGCGGGTAGGGAGTTTGTTCAAGTTCGTACTTGGCGGACAGGTATTTTGGTCTATTTGCAGGGAAGTCAGCCAGAGCGTACCATTGGTTGGCGGACAGATATTGATGGTTTGCCTATCGTTGAACAAACAGGATTTCCTTTCGCTTCTCAGCACCAAGGTCGTATGCATGCTTGTGGACATGATTTCCACATGACCATTGCCTTGGGCTGTCTTGAGCGCGCCCTTGAGGAGCAACCAAAGAACAATCTGCTCTTTCTGTTTCAACCTGCTGAAGAAAATGAAGCTGGTGGCATGCTCATGTATGAGGATGGCGCTTTTGGAGACTGGTTGCCAGACCAGTTTTATGGCCTCCATGTTCGACCAGATTTGAAGGTTGGACAGATTGCGACCAATACTCATACACTCTTTGCAGGGACTTGCGAGGTGAAGATCCGTTTCAAAGGAAAAGGAGGACACGCAGCCTTTCCGCATGAAGCAAATGACGCCTTGGTAGCTGCTAGTTACTTTGTGACCCAGGTGCAGTCGGTGGTCAGCCGCAATGTCAACCCAATCGAGGGAGCGGTGGTGACCTTTGGAGTTTTCCAAGCTGGAACAACCAACAATGTTATCACAGATACAGCCTTTTTGCATGGAACTATTCGGGCCTTGACACAGGACATAAGTCTCTTGGTGCAAAAGCGGGTCAAAACAGTTGCAGAAGGAGTTGCATCTGCCTTCGATATGGAAGTCGAAGTGGAACTCAAACAAGGGGGCTACTTGCCTGTTGAGAACAATCCAGTCTTGGCACGTGAACTGATGGACTTCTTTGAAGAAAAAGACGGAATCGAGTTGATTGATATAGAGCCTGCTATGACAGGCGAGGACTTTGGTTATCTCCTTTCGAAGGTAGATGGCGTTATGTTCTGGCTAGGTATCGATAGTCCCTACGCCCTTCATCACCCTCAGATGAGTCCCAAGGAAGAAGCCTTAGCCATTGGGGTGGATGCGGTTTCTAGTTTCCTGAAAAAGAAGGCAGCAGAGTAGAGGATTTGTCTATGAAATCGGAATTACGCAAGCAAGTCTTGCAAGAAATGAAGGCTATACCTAGAAAGCAAAAACAGGCTATAGACCAAGCTTTAACAGAAGGACTTTTACAACACCCCTTTTACCAAGAAGCTAAGATCATCGCAACCTACCTCTCTTTTCCTCATGAGTTTCAAACGCAGGAACTGATTGAGCAGGCGCTGAGGGATGGTAAGAAAGTTTTGATACCTAAAACCTATCCCAAGGGGCGCATGGACTTTGTAGTCTATGATCCGCAGCAGTTGGTAAAAACTTCCTTTGGATTACTGGAGCCACAGGGAGATTTGGAAGTGGTGGATGCCTCTCAGATTGATTTGATTCATGTTCCTGGCTTGGCTTTTACGACGGAAGGATATCGGATTGGATACGGTGGAGGTTATTATGATCGCTATCTGAAACATTTTTCTGGTCATACTTTGAGTACGATTTATCCTTGTCAAATTCAGGACTTTATCCCTGAAAACCATGATATTCCTGTTCAGGAGGTTCTGATTGATGAAGGAAATCTTTGATAGACGTTACCCTGTGACGAGTTTCTTCCTTTTAGTGACGGCCTTGGTATTTCTACTAATGTTGGTGACTACAGGTGGAAACTTTGACAGGGCAGACACCCTATTTCGATTTGGAGCCATGTATGGGCCAGCTATTCGCCTCTTTCCTGAGCAGGTTTGGCGTCTCTTCTCTGCTATTTTTGTTCATATTGGGTGGGAGCATTTCATTGTCAATATGCTTTCGCTTTATTATCTTGGTAGGCAGGTAGAGGAAATTTTCGGTTCTAAGCAGTTTTTCTTTCTCTATCTCTTATCAGGAATGATGGGTAATCTCTTTGTTTTTGTATTTAGTCCCAAATCCTTAGAAGCAGGAGCCTCTACTTCTCTTTATGGGCTTTTTGCCGCGATTATCATTCTTCGCTATGCTACGCGTAATCCTTATATCCAACAGCTAGGACAGTCTTATTTGACACTTTTTGTGATTAACATTATTGGAAGTGTTCTGATTCCCGGCATTAGCCTAGCTGGTCATGTTGGCGGTGCAGTAGGAGGGGCCTTTTTAGCAGTTATCTTTCCAGTTCGAGGTGAAAGACGGATGTATAGCTCTAGTCAGAGATTAGGAGCGGTAGTCTTGTTTGTAGGACTCGCAGTTTTGCTTTTCTACAAGGGAATGGGGTTGTGACGAACCTGGAAGAAAATTTATGTAATGAAAAAAGATAAGGCATTTTTTGAACCTTATCTTTTTATTTTATTCCTTCTCAGCCAATTCTTTTCCAAGTTGGATGAGGTATTCTTTCAAGTCATCTTTGACTTGTGGATGTTTGAGGGCGTAGTCAATAGATGTTTTCATAAAGCCAAACTTATCCCCAACGTCGTAACGAGCTCCTGTAAATTCACGGGCGAAAACACGTTGTGTTTTATTAAGCGTATCAATAGCGTCGGTAAGCTGGATTTCATTTCCAGCACCAGGAGTTTGATTTTCTAAGATATCAAAAATTTCAGGTGTGAGTAGATAGCGACCGATGATTGCCAAATCACTTGGTGCATCTTCGGGAGCTGGTTTTTCAACGAAAGTTTCGACACTGTAGAGACCATTGATTCCTTCGCCTTGAGGAGCAATGACTCCATATGATGAAACATCTTCGTGTGGTACAGGCATGACAGCAATGGTTGATGCGTGTGTCTTTTCGTAATCATTCATCAGTTGTTTTGTCAAAGGAACGGCATTCTCATTTGTGATGTCCATAAGGTCATCACCCAGCATAACAACGAAGGGCTCATTCCCTACAAAAGCTTTGGCTTGTAGGACAGCGTCTCCAAGACCGCGAGGGTGAGTTTGGCGAATGAAATGGAGGCGCATACCAGTTGCTTCGTCTACCAATTTCAATAGATCTGTTTTGCCTTTTTCCTTAAGGTTGTATTCAAGTTCAAAGTTTGAGTCAAAGTGGTCTTCAATAGAACGTTTTGATTTACCAGTGACAACCAGAATATCTTCAATACCTGATTTGAGAGCTTCTTCGACGATAAATTGGATAGTTGGTTTGTCTACAATTGGCAACATTTCTTTGGCAAGGGCCTTGGTTGCTGGTAAGAAACGAGTTCCTAGTCCAGCGGCAGGGATGACAGCTTTTCTAACTTTTGATGTCATAAAAATCCTTTCTTTAGAGGGTTAAGACCACTCATTTTCTGCTTTAAATTCATTGTTCATGATGTCATAAATAGCATCTTTGATGTTGGTTCCGTGGTAAATAACTTGGTAAATGGCTTGTGTAATTGGCATATAGACTCCAAGTTCTTGCGCTAGTTCATAGGCTGCTCGAGTCGTTGAAATTCCTTCAATCACCATGCCCATATTGGCTTCGATATCAGCTAGGGATTCTCCACGACCAAGAGCATCTCCGGCTCTCCAGTTACGAGAGTGGATGGAGGTTCCAGTTACGATCAAATCTCCCACACCAGATAAGCCACTATAGGTTAATGGACTGGCACCAAGTGCTACTCCTAAGCGGGTAATTTCTGCCAAGCCTCGTGCGATGATGGCTGCCTTGGCATTGTCACCAAATCCTAGACCATGTAAAGCTCCTGCCCCGACAGCGATAATGTTTTTAAGAGCACCAGCAGTTTCAACCCCGATAACATCCGTATTGGTATAAAGTCGGAAGTAGTGATTGCTAAAGAGCTCCTGAACGTATTGAGCTGTTTGCAAATCTTTAGAAGCAGCTGTGATTAAAGTCAGGTCACGCACAATGGTCTCTTCTGCATGGCTAGGCCCTGAGACAACGACAATATCACTGCGGAGCTCTTCAGGAATTTCTTCTTCAAGAATGGTTGATAATCGTTTATGGCTATCAGGTTCTAATCCCTTTGATGCATGCATGATAATCGCCTTATGGTCTAAGGTTTTTGCAACTTGTTGGGCAACAAGTCGTGTCACTTTTGTTGGGACAACAAACAAAATCGCATCCACATCTTTCAGAGTCTCTGCTAAGTCAGTGTAGGCGATAATATTTTCATCTAGAACGACATCTTTAAAGTAGTGCTTGTTAGTATGATAGGTATTAATTTCATTGATTTGCTCGGGAATATTTCCCCAGATACGTACCTCGTGTCCATTGTCATTTAAGACTTGTGAAAGGGCAGTCCCCCAAGAACCAGGCCCCAAGACGGCGACGGTTTGTTTTTTCATGTTTTCCTCCTTAGTAGAGTCCTCTCCATTATTTTATCATATTCTAGAGGATTTTGCACTTGCATTGCTGGGGGAGTGGTGGCTTTGTTACTTGAAAAATACATAAAAAACCGAGACGAAGTATTAAACTCTTAGTCTCGGTTTTGATATTTCTTAAAGAATAGCTAGGTTTATTTCAATTGATCTGTAATGTCTTTTGATAGCAACATTCCCAGATGATAAGTTTTATTGATGTAAGCAATGACATCATTGATATTTTCAGTTGTGTGAATTTTCTCTTTGATGTCATCCCTAAAGGTTTCATCCTTCAAAAGTTGTTCTTGGTAGAGCCTTTGAAGTCTCTCCTTCTCGTACTTATTGAGTAGAAAAAGGAACACCAAGCTAATCACAACGAGGATATAAGCATATTGGCTCATAGGAAATCTCCCTGTATGATAAAGAAGTAGTAGTGAGTAGATTGAATTAGTGAATTCACAGATCAAGTCAGCAAAATTTTGATAGGCCTCTAAACCTAATTACGTATAGGATTTGGTCTTAGTTACTTAAACTGCTTTACAATCAAGTAATTAAAAGCTTACGACATGAGCCTAACCAAATCAATATTATTTGGATTGGTGAATTAGTAAAGCGTTTAGGCAAATATCTCTGGTTACGACGTTCTGGGACATAAATCGATAATATTTATGTCCCAGAACTAGTGAAGCGCCTAGCCAAATCTCTGATAGGATTTGGCGTTAGTTACTTAGATTGCTCCGCAATCAAGTAACTTTGGCGATTTACATTTTCTCTGGCGCTTCTACTCCAAGCAAGCGAAGGGCTTCTTTGAGAACAACTGCAGTTGCGTAGCTGAGAGCTAGACGGCTGTCGCGCTCAGGACTTTCATCTAGGATACGTGTATGTGCATAGTACTTGTTGAAGGCTTGAGCCAGATTAATCGAAAATTTAGCAATGATAGAAGGTTCAAAGTTATCTGCCGCACGGTTGATAATACGTGGGAAGTCTTGGATGAGTTTAATGATTTCCCAGCTTTCAGCATCATTCAAGCTATAGTTGCCAGCTGTTTCAGGTTTGAAATCGGCTTTGCGTAAGATAGATTGGATACGAGCGTAGGCGTATTGAACGTAAGGTCCAGTTTCACCCTCGAAGGATACCATGGCCTCTAGGTCAAAGTCATATCCGTTTGTACGGTCAGTCTTGAGGTCATAGAATTTAATGGCTCCAACCCCAACAGCATGCGCCACCTGGTCTTTATTTTCAAGTTCAGGATTTTTAGCCTCGATTTGGGCTTTGGCACGACTAACAGCCTCTGCAACTGTAGGTTCTAGCAAGATGACATTCCCTTTACGAGTAGAGAGTTTTTTCCCTTCTTTTGTAACCAAACCAAAAGGAACGTGAGTAATGTCTTCACTCCAGTCGTAGCCCATTTCTTGCAAGACAGCTTTGAGCTGTTTAAAGTGGACAGATTGTTCTTGACCAACTACGTAGATAGATTTAGCAAATTGGTATTCGTTTTTACGGTAAAGGGCTGCAGCCAAGTCACGTGTGATATAGAGAGTTGCACCATCAGATTTTTTGATAAGGGCTGGATGTTCAATTCCATATTTCTCAAGATTGACAACTTGGGCACCTTCTGATTCAACAAGAAGGCCTTTTTCAGAAAGAATGTCTACAACTGCATCCATCTTATCATTATAGAAGGCTTCTCCGTTATAGCTGTCAAAGTCAACCTTCAATTCATTATAAAGGCGGTTAAATTCTACCAAACTTTCATCACGGAACCATTGCCAAAGAGCGAGAGCTTCCTCATCTCCATTTTCCAGTTTACGGAACCATTCGCGCGCTTCTTCATCCAAGCTAGGGTCGTTTTCAGCTTCAGCATTGATGCGGACATAGAGTTTAAGAAGTTCCTCGATTGGATGAGCTTTTACAGCTTCTTCGTCGCCCCATTTTTTGTAGGCAACAATCAACATCCCAAACTGTTTACCCCAGTCTCCCAAATGATTGACCTTGACCGTTTGATAACCAATTTTTTGGAAAATATGTGACAAGCTATCTCCGATAACAGTTGAGCGCAGGTGACCGATAGAAAATGGTTTAGCGATATTGGGACTAGACATGTCGATCACAACATTTTCTTGTTTGCCAATATGTTGGTCAGCATAGTGTTCTTTTTCAGTGATAACAGCTTGCAATACTTGAGCAGAAATGGCAGATTTATCAAGGAAAAAGTTAACGTAAGGTCCTGTTGCGACAACCTTTTCAAAGGCTTGACTGTTAATTTTTTCAGCTAGTTCAGCTGCAATCATTTGTGGCGCTTTACGTTCGACTTTTGCAAGAGAAAAAGCAGGGAAAGCGATGTCTCCCATTTCTGAGTTTTTAGGGGTTTCCAGTAAATTTAAAATAGCCTCTTGGTCCAGGCTATCAATGACGCTAGCCAACTCGCTAGCAATCAATTCTTTTGTATTCATTAAGAGCTCCTTTTTGGACTTTTCTACTATTTTATCACAATTTTAAAGAAAGAAGAAAAAATTTTTGAAATCTCCTATTTTTTTGGTATAATATAGTTATAAAATTAGTTATAAATATTCACATAAGAGGATTTTATGAGAAAAAGAGATCGTCATCAGTTAATAAAAAAAATGATTACTGAGGAGAAATTAAGTACACAAAAAGAAATTCAAGATCGGTTGGAGGCGCACAATGTCTTTGTGACGCAGACAACCCTGTCTCGTGATTTGCGCGAAATCGGCTTGACCAAGGTCAAGAAAAATGATATGGTGTATTATGTACTAGCAAATGAGACAGAAAAGATTGATTTGGTGGAATTTTTGTCTCATCATTTAGAAGGTGTTGCAAGAGCAGAGTTTACCTTGGTACTTCATACCAAATTGGGCGAAGCCTCTGTTTTGGCAAATATTGTAGATGCAAACAAGGATGAATGGATTTTAGGAACAGTTGCTGGTGCCAATACCTTATTGGTCATTTGTCGAGACCAGCACGTTGCCAAACTCATGGAAGATCGTTTGCTAGATTTGATGAAAGATAAGTAAGGTCTTGGGAGTTGCTCTCAAGACTTATTTTTGACAAGGAGAGACGGAAAATGGCGACAGAAAAGCTATCACCCGGCATGCAACAGTATGTGGATATTAAAAAGCAATATCCAGATGCTTTTTTGCTCTTTCGGATGGGTGATTTTTATGAATTATTTTATGAGGATGCGGTCAATGCTGCGCAGATTCTGGAAATTTCCTTAACGAGTCGCAACAAGAATGCGGACAATCCGATTCCTATGGCGGGGGTTCCCTATCATTCTGCCCAGCAGTATATCGATGTCTTGATTGAGCAGGGCTATAAGGTAGCCATTGCTGAACAGATGGAAGATCCTAAACAAGCAGTTGGGGTTGTGAAACGAGAGGTTGTTCAGGTCATTACACCAGGGACAGTGGTCGATAGTACTAAGCCGGACAGTCAGAATAACTTCTTGGTTGCCATAGACCGTGATGGCAATCAATTTGGGCTAGCTTATATGGATCT
The DNA here is from genome assembly GCF_013277075.1 of Streptococcus sp. 959. Taxonomy (GTDB): domain Bacteria; phylum Bacillota; class Bacilli; order Lactobacillales; family Streptococcaceae; genus Streptococcus; species Streptococcus pseudopneumoniae_C. Next base: position 10,186 of record NZ_VMMF01000018.1, on the reverse strand, counting down.
GGTGACAGGTGATTTTTATGTGACGGGACTATTGGATTTCACGCTAGTTTGTGGGGAAATCCGTAACCTCAAGGCTCGAGAAGTGGTTCTGGGATATGACTTGTCCGAGGAAGAAGAACAGATTCTCAGTCGCCAGATGAATTTGGTGCTTTCTTATGAAAAAGAAGGCTTTGAGGACCTTCATTTACTGGATTCACGATTGGCAGCAGTGGAGCAAGCGGCCTCTAGTAAGCTGCTTCAGTATGTCCATCGAACTCAGATGAGGGAATTGAATCATCTTAAACCTGTTATCCGCTATGAAATCAAAGATTTCTTACAGATGGATTATGCGACTAAAGCTAGTCTGGATTTGGTTGAGAATGCCCGTTCAGGCAAGAAGCAGGGCAGTCTTTTCTGGCTTTTAGATGAAACCAAAACAGCTATGGGCATGCGTCTCTTGCGTTCTTGGATCCATCGTCCCCTGATTGATAAGGAGCGAATCGTCCAACGTCAAGAGGTGGTGCAGGTCTTTCTTGACCACTTCTTTGAGCGCAGTGATTTGACAGACAGTCTCAAGGGTGTTTATGATATCGAACGTTTGGCTAGTCGGGTTTCTTTTGGCAAGACCAATCCCAAGGATCTCTTGCAGCTGGCGACTACCTTATCCAGTGTGCCACGGATTCGAGCGATTTTAGAAGGGATGGAGCAACCTGCTCTGGCCTATCTCATCGAACAATTGGATGGAATCCCTGAGTTGGAGAGCTTGATTAGTGCTGCCATTGCTCCTGAAGCTCCTCATGTGATTACCGATGGGGGGATTATCCGGACGGGATTTGATGAGACTTTGGATAAATACCGCCGAGTGCTCAGAGAAGGGACTAGCTGGATTGCTGAGATTGAGGCTAAGGAGCGAGAAAACTCTGGTATCAGCACGCTCAAGATTGACTATAATAAAAAGGATGGCTACTATTTCCATGTGACCAATTCTCAACTGGGAAATGTGCCTGCTCACTTTTTCCGCAAGGCGACGCTGAAAAACTCAGAACGCTTTGGAACTGAGGAATTAGCTCGTATCGAAGGCGATATGTTGGAGGCGCGTGAGAAGTCAGCCAACCTAGAGTATGAAATCTTTATGCGTATCCGTGAGGAAGTCAGCAAGTACATTCAGCGTTTGCAGTCTTTAGCTCAAGGAATTGCGACAGTTGATGTCTTACAGGGTCTCGCTGTTGTGGCTGAAACTCAGCATTTGATTCGACCAGAGTTCGGCGACGACTCACAAATCGATATCCAGAAAGGGCGTCATGCTGTCGTTGAAAAGGTTATGGGAGCTCAGACCTATATTCCAAATACGATTCAGATGGCAGAAGATACTAGTATTCAGCTGATTACAGGGCCAAACATGAGTGGGAAGTCTACCTACATGCGTCAGTTAGCCATGACGGCGGTTATGGCCCAGTTGGGTTCTTATGTACCAGCAGAAAGCGCCCATTTACCGATTTTTGATGCCATTTTTACCCGTATCGGAGCAGCCGATGATTTGGTTTCAGGTCAGTCAACCTTTATGGTGGAGATGATGGAGGCCAACAATGCTATTTCGCATGCGACTAAGAATTCTTTGATTCTCTTTGATGAGTTAGGACGGGGAACCGCGACTTATGATGGGATGGCCTTGGCCCAATCAATCATTGAATATATCCATGAACATATCGGAGCCAAGACTCTCTTTGCGACCCACTACCATGAGTTGACCAGTTTGGAGTCTAGTTTAAAACACTTGGTCAATGTTCATGTGGCAACCTTGGAGCAGGATGGGCAGGTCACTTTCCTTCATAAGATTGAACCAGGACCAGCTGACAAATCCTACGGTATTCATGTTGCTAAGATTGCTGGTTTGCCAGCAGACCTTCTAGTAAGGGCGGATAAGATTTTGACGCAACTAGAGAGCCAGGGCACAGAGAATCCTGCTCCCATGAGACAAACGAGTGCTGTCACTGAACAGATTTCACTCTTTGATACGCCAGAAGAAAATCCTATCCTAGCAGAATTAGCTAAACTAGATATATACAACATGACACCTATGCAGGCTATGAATGTTTTGGTTGAGTTAAAACAAAAATTATAAAGCCTAGAATGACTAGTCATTCTAGCTATATCAAGGAGACTTCTTTGACAAGTTCCCACTTTTTTGCTAGAATAACATCACACAAACAGAATGAGAAGGAGCTGACGCATTGTCGATCCCTTTTGTCTATTTTTTAAGGAGAAAATATGCTGATTCAGAAAATAAAAACCTACAAGTGGCAGGTCTTGGCTTCGCTCCTGATGACAGGCTTGATGGTTGCTAGTTCACTTTTGCAACCGCGTTACCTGCAGGAAGTGTTAGACGCCCTACTTGCTGGGAAATATGAAGCTATTTATAGTATTGGGGCTTGGTTGATTGGTGTCGCCTTAGTCGGTCTAGTTGCTGGTGGGCTCAATGTTGTCCTTGCAGCTTATATTGCCCAAGGAGTTTCATCCGACCTTCGGGAGGATGCCTTCCGTAAAATCCAAACCTTTTCTTATGCTAATATTGAACAATTTAATGCGGGAAATCTAGTCGTTCGAATGACCAACGATATCAACCAGATTCAGAACGTGATCATGATGACCTTCCAAATTCTTTTCAGACTTCCCCTCTTGTTCATCGGTTCGTTTATTCTTGCAGTTCAAACCCTTCCTTCGCTGTGGTGGGTAATTGTTCTCATGGTGATCTTAATTTTTGGTTTGACTGCTGTTATGATGGGGATGATGGGGCCACGTTTTGCCAAGTTTCAAACCCTTCTTGAGCGCATCAATGCTATTGCTAAGGAAAATCTGCGCGGTGTTCGTGTGGTCAAGTCCTTTGTCCAAGAAAAAGAGCAGTTTGCGAAGTTTACAGAGGTCTCAGACGAGCTTCTCGGTCAAAATCTTTATATCGGCTATGCCTTTTCAGTAGTGGAACCTTTTATGATGTTGGTCGGCTATGGGGCGGTATTCCTCTCTATTTGGCTGGTCGCGGGAATGGTTCAGTCGGATCCTTCTGTTGTGGGTTCCATTGCTTCCTTTGTCAATTACCTAAGCCAGATTATCTTTACCATTGTCATGGTTGGATTTTTGGGAAATTCTGTCAGCCGTGCCATGATTTCCATGCGTCGTATTCGAGAAATTCTTGACGCAGAGCCAGCTATGACCTTCAAGGATGTCCCAGATGAATATTTGGATGGAAGTCTTAGCTTTGAAAATGTAACCTTTACCTATCCAATGGATAAGGAACCGATGCTGAAAGATGTGAGCTTTACCATCGAACCTGGTCAAATGGTTGGAGTAGTTGGAGCGACTGGTGCAGGGAAGTCAACTTTGGCTCAATTGATTCCACGTCTCTTTGACCCACAGGAGGGCTCTATCAAAATCGGAGGCAAGGATATTCGAGAAGTGAGTGAAGGAACCCTGCGTAAAACAGTTTCTATCGTTCTCCAACGTGCCATTCTCTTTAGTGGAACAATTGCTGATAACTTGAGACAGGGTAAGGGAGATGCTACTCTATTTGAAATGGAGCGGGCAGCTAATATTGCCCAAGCCAGCGAATTCATTCATCGTATGGAGAAAACCTTTGAAAGTCCAGTTGAGGAACGAGGGACCAACTTCTCTGGTGGGCAAAAACAAAGGATGTCGATTGCGCGTGGGATTGTCAGCAATCCACGTATTCTGATTTTTGATGATTCGACCTCAGCCTTGGATGCCAAGTCAGAGCGTTTGGTTCAGGAAGCTTTAAACAAGGATTTAAAAGGTACGACAACCATTGTCATCGCTCAAAAGATTAGCTCAGTTGTCCATGCAGACAAAATATTGGTTCTGGATCAGGGACGATTGATCGGTCAAGGGACACATGCAGACTTGGTTGCCAACAATGCTGTTTACCGTGAAATCTACGAAACACAGAAAGGAAAGGAGGAGTAAAATGAAGACAGTTCAATTTTTTTGGAATTATTTTAAAGTTTATAAGTTATCATTTGTAGTTGTCATTCTGATGATTGTTCTAGCGACTCTTGCCCAAGCCCTCTTTCCAGTCTTTTCTGGACAAGCGGTAACAGAGCTAGCTAATTTAGTTCAAGCTTATCAAGATGGCAATCCAGAACTTGTTTGGCAGAGTCTATCAGGAATCATGGTCAATCTTGGTCTGCTGGTTTTGGTTCTCTTTATCTCCAGTGTCATATACATGTGTCTTATGACGCGCGTGATTGCAGAATCGACCAACGAGATGCGCAAAGGCCTCTTTGGTAAGCTTGCGCGATTGACGGTTTCTTTCTTTGACCGCCGACAAGATGGCGATATCCTGTCTCGTTTTACCAGTGATTTGGATAATATTCTCCAAGCCTTTAACGAGAGCTTGATTCAGGTCATGAGCAATATTGTTTTATACATTGGTCTGATTCTTGTTATGTTTTCGAGAAATGTAACGCTGGCACTCATCACCGTTGCCAGCACACCAGTGGCCTTTCTTATGTTGATTTTCATCGTGAAAATGGCACGCAAATACACCAACCTACAGCAAAAAGAGGTAGGGAAGCTCAACGCCTATATGGACGAGAGTATTTCAGGCCAAAAAGCCGTGATTGTGCAAGGAATTCAAGAGGATATGATGGCAGGATTTCTTGAACAAAATGAGCGCGTGCGTAAGGCAACCTTTAAAGGAAGAATGTTCTCAGGAATTCTTTTCCCTGTCATGAATGGGATGAGTCTGGTTAATACAGCCATCGTCATCTTTGCTGGTTCAGCTGTACTTTTGAATGATAAGTCTATTGAAACCAGTACAGCCCTCGGTTTGATTGTTATGTTTGCCCAATTTTCACAGCAGTACTACCAGCCTATTATCCAAGTTGCAGCTAGTTGGGGAAGTCTTCAGTTGGCCTTTACTGGGGCTGAACGGATCCAGGAAATGTTTGATGCAGAGGAAGAAATCCGACCTGAAAAGGCTCCGACCTTTACTAAGTTGCAAGAAGGTGTTGAAATTAGTCATATTGATTTCTCATATTTGCCTGATAAGCCGATTTTGAAAGATGTCAGCATTTCCGCTCCGAAAGGCCAGATGACTGCGGTTGTTGGTCCGACAGGTTCAGGGAAAACGACTATTATGAACCTCATCAATCGCTTTTATGATGTTGATGCTGGCGGTATTTATTTTGACGGTAAAGACATTCGTGACTATGACTTAGATAGTCTCAGAAGTAAGGTGGGAATTGTCTTGCAAGATTCGGTTTTATTTAGCGGAACCATTCGAGACAATATCCGTTTTGGGGTGCCAGATGCCAGTCAGGAAATGGTTGAGGCAGCAGCTAAGGCAACCCACATTCACGACTATATCGAAGGCTTGCCTGATAAATACGATACCCTCATCGATGATGACCAGAGTATCTTCTCAACAGGGCAAAAGCAATTGATTTCCATTGCTCGAACGCTGATGACAGATCCAGAAGTTCTCATTCTCGATGAAGCAACTTCAAATGTAGATACGGTGACAGAAAGCAAGATTCAGCATGCCATGGAAGCGGTTGTAGCAGGAAGAACCAGTTTTGTCATTGCCCATCGTTTGAAGACCATCCTCAATGCAGACCAGATTATTGTCCTTAAAGATGGGGAAGTCATTGAACGTGGTAATCACCATGAACTCTTAAAACTAGGTGGATTCTACTCAGAACTCTATCACAATCAATTTGTTTTTGAATAAGAAAAAAGTTGTCCAATGTGGGCAGCTTTTTCTTGTCCATAAAAAATATTTATCACGGCCTTTAAAAAAACATATTAGACGAAAGTCATTTTGAGTGATATGATAGGACTATCATTAATATTTGAAAGGAGAGACATCATGGCTAGAACGGTTGTAGGAGTTGCTGCAAATCTATGTCCTGTAGACGCAGAAGGAAAAAACATTCATTCGTCTGTATCTTGTAGATTCGCAGAGAGCATTCGTCAAGTCGGTGGTCTCCCTTTAGTCATTCCTGTTGGTGATGAGTCAGTTGTGCGCGATTATGTGGAAATGATTGACAAATTGATTTTGACAGGAGGCCAAAATGTCCATCCTCAGTTTTACGGAGAGAAAAAGACCATCGAGAGCGATGATTACAATCTAGTCCGTGATGAATTTGAATTGGCGCTTTTGAAAGAAGCGCTCCGTCAGAATAAACCAATTATGGCAATCTGCCGTGGTGTCCAACTTGTCAATGTTGCCTTTGGTGGAACCCTCAATCAAGAAATCGAAGGTCACTGGCAAGGACTGCCTTTTGGGACATCTCACTCTATTGAGACAGTGGAAGGAAGCGTGGTGGCTAAGCTATTTGGAAAAGAAAGTCAGGTCAACTCCGTACATCGTCAGAGTATCAAAGATTTGGCACCTAATTTCCGTGTAACTGCTATTGATCCGAGAGATCAAACCATCGAAGCGATTGAGTCTATCGACGAGCACCGCATTATCGGTTTGCAGTGGCATCCAGAGTTTCTGGTTAATGAAGAAGATGGCAATTTAGAATTATTTGAGTATTTATTGAATGAACTGTAACGGCTGGAACATCTAGTCGTTCTTTCTTTTTATTATTTCAAAATTTTTGGAATGTGGGATTTTTACGCAAACGTTTGAATTCTGATAAAAATTGGAGAAATTCGACAAAAAAACTTGAAAAAAACGAAGGTAAGCGTTATGATAGAAAAGAAGAAATATTGGAGGAATAACATGTCACATATTAAATTTGATTATTCAAAAGTTTTAGACAAATTTGTTGCACCACATGAAGTGGAATACATGCAATCACAAGTAACAGCAGCAGATGAATTGATCCGTAAAGGAACTGGTGCTGGTAGCGATTTCTTGGGATGGTTGGACCTTCCTGAAAACTACGACCGTGAAGAATTCGACCGCATCTTGAAAGCTGCTGAGCAAATCAAATCAGACAGCGATGTTTTGGTTGTTATCGGTATCGGTGGATCTTACCTTGGTGCCAAAGCAGCAATCGACTTCTTGAATCACCATTTTGCTAACTTGCAAACAAAAGAAGAACGTAAAGCTCCACAAATCCTTTACGCAGGAAACTCAATCTCATCTACTTACCTTGCTGACTTGGTAGAGTATGTTGCAGACAAAGACTTCTCAGTAAACGTAATTTCTAAATCAGGTACAACAACTGAGCCAGCTATCGCTTTCCGTGTTTTCAAAGAACTCTTGGTTAAGAAATACGGACAAGAAGAAGCTAACAAACGTATCTATGCAACAACTGACCGCCAAAAAGGTGCTGTTAAGGTTGAAGCAGATGCCAACGGTTGGGAAACATTTGTGGTTCCAGATGACATCGGTGGACGCTTCTCAGTATTGACAGCTGTTGGTTTGCTTCCAATCGCTGCTTCAGGAGCTGACATCAAAGCCCTTATGGAAGGTGCTAACGCAGCTCGCAAAGACTACACTTCAGATAAAATCTCTGAAAACGAAGCTTACCAATACGCAGCAGTTCGTAACATCCTTTACCGTAAAGGCTATGCAACTGAAATCTTGGTAAACTATGAGCCATCGCTTCAATACTTCTCAGAGTGGTGGAAACAATTGGCTGGTGAATCAGAAGGAAAAGACCAAAAAGGTATCTACCCAACTTCAGCCAACTTCTCAACTGACTTGCACTCACTTGGTCAATTTATCCAAGAAGGAACTCGTATCATGTTTGAAACAGTTGTTCGTGTTGACAAACCTCGTAAGAACGTGATTATCCCTACTTTGGAAGAAGATCTTGATGGACTTGGTTACCTTCAAGGAAAAGACGTTGACTTTGTAAACAAAAAAGCAACTGACGGTGTTCTTCTTGCCCACACAGATGGTGATGTACCAAACATGTACGTGACTCTTCCAGAGCAAGACGCTTTCACTCTTGGTTACACTATCTACTTCTTCGAATTGGCTATCGCCCTTTCAGGTTACTTGAATGCTATCAACCCATTTGACCAACCAGGTGTTGAAGCTTATAAACGTAACATGTTTGCCCTGCTTGGAAAACCAGGATTTGAAGAATTGAGCAAAGAACTTAACGCACGTCTATAATAGAAGAAAAGAGTGGTTTGTCCACTCTTTTTACTCTCTTTATCCATAGAAATTGGACTCAGCCAAGACTTGTGATATAATATAGAGAGTAAAAAGGCAGACGCCTAGAGACTTTATAGGAGAAACTATGTCAAAAGATATCCGCGTACGTTACGCACCAAGTCCAACAGGACTACTACACATCGGGAATGCCCGTACAGCATTGTTCAACTATCTTTACGCACGTCATCATGGTGGAACTTTTATTATCCGTATTGAAGATACTGACCGTAAACGTCATGTCGAAGATGGTGAACGTTCACAGCTTGAAAACCTTCGTTGGTTGGGCATGGATTGGGATGAAAGCCCAGAAACACATGAAAACTACCGCCAGTCTGAACGTTTGGACTTGTATCAAAAATACATCGACCAATTGCTAGCTGAAGGAAAAGCCTACAAATCTTATGTTACAGAAGAAGAATTGGCGGCTGAACGCGAACGCCAAGAAGCGGCTGGTGAAACACCACGCTACATCAACGAATACCTTGGTATGAGTGAACAGGAGAAAGTAGCTTACATCGCAGAACGTGAAGCAGCTGGTATCATTCCAACAGTTCGTTTGGCTGTTAATGAGTCAGGTATCTACAAGTGGCATGATATGGTCAAAGGCGATATCGAATTTGAAGGTGGCAATATCGGTGGTGACTGGGTTATCCAAAAGAAAGATGGTTACCCAACTTACAACTTTGCCGTTGTTATCGATGACCACGATATGCAAATCTCCCATGTTATCCGTGGAGATGACCATATTGCTAATACACCAAAACAGCTTATGGTTTATGAAGCACTTGGTTGGGAAGCACCAGAGTTCGGTCACATGACTTTGATTATCAACTCTGAAACTGGGAAAAAATTGTCTAAACGTGAAACCAACACCCTTCAGTTTATCGAAGACTACCGTAAAAAAGGTTATTTACCAGAAGCAGTATTTAACTTTATTGCTCTTCTTGGTTGGAACCCAGGTGGAGAAGATGAAATCTTCTCTCGTGAAGAACTCATTAAACTTTTCGATGAAAACCGCCTGAGCAAGTCTCCAGCAGCCTTTGATCAGAAGAAACTCGACTGGATGAGTAATGATTATATCAAGAATGCAGACCTAGAAACTATCTTTGAAATGGCAAAACCATTCTTAGAGGAAGCAGGCCGATTGACTGATAAGGCTGAAAAATTAGTTGAACTCTATAAACCACAAATGAAATCAGTAGATGAGATTATTCCATTGACAGATCTCTTCTTCTCAGATTTCCCAGAATTGACAGAAGCAGAGCGCGAAGTCATGGCAGGGGAAACAGTCCCAACAGTTCTTGAAGCCTTCAAAGCAAAACTCGAAGCGATGACAGATGATGAATTTGTAACAGAGAATATCTTCCCACAAATTAAAGCAGTCCAAAAAGAAACAGGTATTAAAGGGAAAAATCTTTTCATGCCTATTCGTATCGCTGTTTCAGGTGAAATGCATGGACCCGAATTGCCAGATACTATCTTCTTGTTAGGCCGTGAAAAATCAATCCAGCATATTGAAAATATGTTAAAAGAAATCTCTAAATAAGAAGGGTACAATAATGGACATCTGGGAAAAGATGTACGAAGAAGCACAGAAACTATACGATCCACATGAAGTATCTGATTTTGTTTATGCCAACCATGTTGTAGCCGCAGTAGAAGCAGAAGATGGACAAATATTTACAGGTTTCTGTATGGAGGGAACCTGTGGTGTTTTCCATCTCTGCGCAGAGCGTGCGGCACTCTTTAATATGTACCAATTTTCAGGACAAACTAAGGTTAAAAAAGTATTAGCCTTCCGAGACAAACCGCCGTATGGTGGAAGTTCAGGAATGCCCTGTGGAGCTTGCAGAGAATTCCTTTTAGAGTTGAACGCTGAAAATAAAGATGCAGAATTCATGATGGACTACGATAGAAGAAAGATAGTGAAAGTCGCAGAACTAATCCCATATTGGTGGGGAGAAGAACGTGCTTCTAAGTTTAATGAACAATAGAAGAGTCAGTATAATTCTGGCTCTTTTTACTTTATTTGAAAAAAAGGAAAAAGTATTTGAAAAAAATTAGAAAAAGTAG